>JAKIUS010000435.1 GCA_021647445.1 Geopsychrobacter sp.
GATCGGCATCTTCATGAATATGCGCTATGAATCGCGGCTTTTTAAACTCGGCCTCATGGCAACACTGACAGTGCTGGCCATCTTCATCGGCCTGACCTTTGTTGACGTGCTTTATCGTTAGGAGTTCTTTTTCGTGAATCCGCTGACCAATCCAACCGCCCTTGGGGTCGACAAGGTACTGATCTATATCTTCGGTTCTTCCCTGCTGCTGCTGGCCGGAATCACCATCGTGATGATCTGGTTTGTGGTCCGCTACCGACGGTCTAAATGTCCGGAGCCGACCAGTGACATTCATGGCAACCTATGGCTGGAGATCGCCTGGACCCTGCTGCCGACCCTGATCGTACTGAGCATGTTCTGGTACGGCTGGACCAATTATCTGGGGCTACGGCAGGTGCCGGAGAACGCCTTTGAGGTCAAGGCGACGGGCCGCATGTGGTCCTGGCAGTTCGAATATGCAAACGGCCGTACCAGCAACAAACTCTATATCCCGGTCGGAAAACCGATTAAAGTTTTATTGACGTCAACCGATGTGCTGCACAGCTTCTTCATGCCCGCCTTCCGCATCAAACGCGACACCGTCCCCGGCGTTGATACCTACGTCTGGTTTCAGGCTCCTGAGGTCGGCAGCTACGATATTTTCTGCGCCGAATACTGCGGCACCGGCCATGCCGACATGATCACCACGGCCGAAGCACTCTCCGCCGAAGAATTTGAGCGTTGGTACAACAAAAACCCCACCCTGGTACAGAATCACGGCCGACAACTCATGGTCGAACTGGGCTGCCTCGGTTGCCACAGCTTCGACGGCAGCAGTCCTATCGCGCCGAAGTTCGGCAAACTAAAAGGGGCCGAACGTAACATCAGCAATGAAGGAATAAAACGCACGATCAGAATCGATGCCGATTATTTACGCCGGGCGATACGCGCCCCCGAAGCCGACCTGGTCGAAAATTTCCCGCCGATCATGCCTCCCTACGGCGACGAAATCAGCGAGAAGGATCTTGACGCCATCATCAAATACCTGCTTGACGGCGCAGAAGAACCCAAGATTGACGGCAACAAACTGATTAAAGAGAACGGCTGTCTTAGCTGCCATTCAACCGATGGCAGCAAACGGGTCGGTCCCAGTTTCAAGGGGCTGGGTAAGCGCACCAGCGAAGTCAAACGTGATGGTCAGGAGTTGAAGATCAAGGTCAATGCCGACTACTTAAAACGTGCGATTCGCGAGCCGAACCATGATGTTGTTGAGGGCTACCCGGCGATCATGCCGCCTGGTGCTCAGTTCAGCGATGAAGAGGTTGAAGCGATCATTGAAGAGCTTTTAAAGAAATAGGATCTTTGTGAAACAGATTTTCATCCAAATAACCCAATGCGGCACAGACCTAAGAATCTCTGAGATTCGAAACTGCCTTAGCCGTCTTTTCCGGGCGCGTCTAGCGAGTCTGGTCGCGCTCTCGGCCTTAAGTGGGTTTCTGTTTGCGACGCAGACGTTTTCACCTGAAGCGCTACGCGTTACCCTGGCGATCTGGCTATTGGCTGCGGGTTGTTCGGCGCTCAATCAATTGCAAGAGATCGAGATTGATCGGCGTATGCAGCGCACCTGCAACAGACCCCTGCCCAGCGGCAATCTCTCCGTACCACAGGCCTTCATTCTGGCCGCGCTGGTCACCGGCGGTGGACTTCTGCTCCTCCTTGTCAGCGGCAGGACACCGCTCTACCTCGGTCTGCTGGCAATCCTCTGGTACAACGGCATCTATACTCCACTCAAGAAAAAGACCGCCTGGGCGGTCTTTCCCGGAGCGGTCTGCGGCGCATTACCGCCGCTGATCGGCTACAGTGCCGCCGGCGGTTCAATCTTCGATTCACACGCGGTGATACTGGCAGGCACCCTGTTCATCTGGCAGGTCCCCCATTTCTGGTTACTCGCCTGGCGCTATAAACAGGACCAACTCGATTCCGGATTGCCGACCCCCTTTCGCCAGATCAGTGAAAAACGCCTGTTTACCATCAACAGTTGCTGGCTGACCGCGCTCTTCTGCAGCTACCTGCTCTTTGTTCTATTTGGCATGATCAACAACCCTATCCTCGCGGATATTTATCTAGCACTGCTCGCCGCCCTGCTGCTGATCAGCGGTAAAGAACTCCGCCGTGGCGTCAAATATGCCAGCAGTGGAAAACTCTTCCACCTGGTCAACCTGTCGATGGCCCTGCTGCTCTTAACCCTGATCGGCGATAGTCTCTTGTAGTCAGGGACTCACCTTCCTCGCGAAGATCATACATTGCCGCTGACGCCTTTTGGCAAGGATCTTGCTTTATGATTCGGATATTGATGACGTTAGAATAAATCCCGACACGTTCTTTATTGCCACTCTTCAGTCATCTTCTTCGGCCAAACGCACCTGGGCATTAAGCCCACAGATAATCAGACGGTTCTCCTCTGAAGAGAGGACCTCCCCGAGGTGAGCCATAAACTGGGCATCGTTGTGGGCCGTATACTCCCGACCCGACTGCTCGTGGGAGAGCATCACCGGATAGATCGACAGGTCATGGGTGACTTTGAGAATCTTTTGCGAATAATTAGCCAGGCTCGGAACGACGATTTCAAGCTCGTAGATGAACCGGTTATTGCTCTGGT
>JAKIUS010000436.1 GCA_021647445.1 Geopsychrobacter sp.
CAAGCAGTTTTCTTCTTCACCCGATATCGACATTTTCATCCCGCGATGACAAGCACGACAGGATTTAGGCATAATCGTTCTGTCACCGTGAAGCCCCGACAGTTTACCCTTTTGCGCCGCGCTGGAAATACCCGCCGCTCCCAAAAATATCACAATAAACAGAGGCACCAAAAACTTTAATACCCGCCAGATATTATCCACAATAGCTCCTCGAGCATCAAAAAAAAGATCCGATAAACCTACAATCAGTGGATAGTCGCTGGCGTCCCGCCCCAACTTCCACCCCATTGACTCCCCTGATGACAATCTAAACAGGTGCCGTCATAGTCCGCAATATCATCGGTCCCACCAGAGTAATTACGCCAGAAAGGCAAGGTGTAACTCAAAGTTCTGGTATCTTCATGGGGATCATGACAAGTCGTGCATTGCATACGGTTCAATCCATCCAGCGGAACGGCCGTGGGCAACTTATAATCGGCAACGGTCAGCGTAGTATTGATGTAATTAAGAACCGTCGTATCATAAACAAACGAAACGGGGTGAGACGTCGCCAGAGAAACAACTGCATTTCCACTCAACGTGTTCGTCAACATCGAGATTGTCGATGAAGAACTCAGGACTTCACCGACCGCACTCACCCCATCATGACAGGAGAGACACATACGAGTCGCACCATTCGGATAGGTCTTGGGATCAGCGTTCGTATACTGACTGGCAGAGACAATCGCCGGATCATCGATATTCAAAGTTCCAGAACTGTAAAGAGGAAAACTGGCGGTCGAAGGATCCTTACGATTCCACAAAGCCGACTGCGGGGATGCCCCATGCGGCGTATGACAAAAAACACAAATACGGGTATCAGACGCCGCCCGTACGGCATTCAAAGAATTACTGGAAAGGTTATGTTTATTCGCATTCGCCGTTAAGGGCAGGGCAAAGCTCCCGGAACTTAAGGACACCAAACTCAGAGTAAATACAATGATCAAATAATGCATATAGTTGCTCCCTGTACGGGTCGAGATTCTGGCTGCCGAAAATGACAGTATTCATTGAATGCAATAAAAATACCGCAAGCGCTAATTCTCGCCGTCCAAGAACTTATAAATTTTGATCTGATGATTAAAACTGTCCACAACATATATGCGATCCTGCTGATCGCTGACAAGACTCGCAGGCATAGATAAACGATGCTTGCCATCACCGCCAAACACAAGCAAAAGCTCCCCTTTCAAATTGAAAATTTGAATATTATCAAACGCAGCATCAGCAACATAAATATGACCGGACTTATCGACAGTAACACCGCGAGGTCGTGACAAATCCCCGGGCTGATCACCCAACTTGCCAATCGAGGAGATGGCCTTTCCATCCGAGGCAATAACTTCAATTCTAAAGTTTAGCGAATCGATGACATAGATCAGCCCCTTGGCATCGACTGCCAGTCCTATTGGCCGATTAAACAGCCCATCCGGCGTTGTCGGGCTCCCCAAGCTAGAAAGTTCGACCCCGTCACCGGTAAAACGACGTATCTTGCCCCCAAGAACATCAGCAACCAGCAGGTTCCCCTGGAGATCAAGAGCAAGACCTGCCGGTCGCTTAAATGCCAGGGTGGGTAAAATCTGGCCCAAAAAGTCTCCCTGCGGCGAGAGGATAAAAATCTTCTTCAACAGGGAATCAGAGACATAAATTCTCCCCTTGGCCGCATCATAACAGATGCCGGTTGGACTCGAAAAAAAATCTCCTCCCGCCATAGACCAAAACGAAAATTTGCGTTTTTTCAAATTTAACACATGAACAGCATGCGCACCGGGATCAGTGATCCAGATCACGCCATTACCATCCGTTGCGATTCCGTATGGCGCAACCAAGGGCATTTTGTCCGCCATTTCCCCAGTCAACCAGCGAAATAAACGGTTTTTGTTATTTTGTTTATCGGCCAGATCGGCCGCGCCACCAAAACTTCTTAATAATTTAATCCGTGGCGTATCGGGTGGATTTGGCCACACCTGTGTCATCTCAGGATCGGTAATGGAGAGCGGACTGAGCGCAGGACTACACGAAATCAGCAAGCATATCCCCACTAGGATAAAACACCAACGACACAAATGGATGCTATTTCTCAAGTTTCTCGACCTTGTATTTCTGTTTGAGCGAATCGATCCATTCTGCATAAATCTTATCACGACGTTCCTTTTCCAACGTTGCCTTGATCTTCAACTTCACCTCATTAAAGCTCATCTGACGAGGTTCGTTTACCTGGGTCAACTTGATAATATGATAACCATAACGAGTCTTGACCAGATCGGAAATATCACCGACCTTCAACTTCAACAATGCGTCTTCAAAGGGTTTTTCTGTTTGCCCCTCATGAAACATGCCGAGATCGCCACCGACATATTTTGTTCGGTCATCAGAGTTATAGTAGGCCAGATCGAAGAAATCCTCCCCTTTCTGGGCCCGCAAGAGGATCTCATCGGCCTTTTTCTTTAAAGCAGCCCGCTCTTCCTTATTCGATGCAGGATCTACCTTAACCAGGATATGACTGGCGCGAAACTGCTTAGGCATAAAAAAGGTGTGCTTTTTTTCCTTATAATACTTTTCAATTTCGGCATCACTAACTTTGGCCT
>JAKIUS010000437.1 GCA_021647445.1 Geopsychrobacter sp.
AGGGCAAACGCCGCTTCAGCCTGAACCGGGTCATGACCAAATTGGCTAATACCAGCGAAACCTCTATCGCCATCGTCTTCATCGTGATGAACCTGGAAAAGTGGCTGCAAAAGCTTCTTTTTGCTCTCATCCGGAGCTTGAGACTATCAACAAAACGGCTTCTGCAGACCCTGCATGCTCTTATGGGCCATTTTACATCGCCTGGTCGCTTGTTTTGTTGGCGTAGCCAAGCACCCTATGCAACGCTTTAGGCTGAGAAGGTATTTATTCAGCAAACCCTATGTAAGTATTGATTGCTGGCATCTCGATTTCGGGTAAAAATCATCTTGTCGATGTGGTTTTCACCCGACAATCGTCAGATCTGGCGAATATTGTTAAAAGTGGCCCTCTGTATGCCTTTCTGGGCGGATTTCGGGCACAGTTGACCCTTTGGCCCCAGTTTTTTCTGCCTTTCGCTCTATCCGCCTGCCATTTCTGCTACAGATGGCCTCTCTCGGGCGAGCTGCAGAATGCGCTCTCGAATCTGCAGCAGCAAAGCATAGGCCGGTTGCTTGGGGCTGATGAGGATTTGCAGCTGGCGCGAACGCTCCCGAACTTGTCCGGCCAGATTGATCAGCCCGAACCGGATCGCCTTGAGCCGCTTGCGTCTCCAGCTCTGCGGTAAGACCAGCTGTTTCATCGCGGCATTGAGGTTTAAGGCAAGGATCATAATGCCCCACCAGGCGGCATTTTCCCCAAAATCGCCAGAGGGGAGCTTCCCGCCGGCAAGGTCGTCTTTCATGACCGCGTGCACCTCTTCGCTTTTGCCACAGCGCTCACGATACCAGCGGACCAGTTCATTGCCGTCGACGTCCCGATTGGTGACAATACCCCGGACCTTGTAACGTTTACCGCTATCATCCTGTATCTGATCAGATTCTTCGGCGGTTTCGCATCCAGGGAGTTCCAATTGATCCTGAAGCGGCTTGCGCGTTGCAACATAACGATAGCTGGGACCCTTTTTGCTGGACCCCATCCAGTTCGGAACGTAGCAGACTTCGGCCCATTGCTGACCTGTGTCGTACTGACGACCCTCTGAATCGGTGCGTAGCACCGGGGACCACTGATCTTCGGCGACTTCACGCACGGCCTGGCGAAAGCTTGCAGTGACATTCGCCCCGATGGCAAATTCAATGATGCCGAAACGTTCGTTGGTTCCTTCAGCACAGTAGCGCAGCAGATCCTGCTGGTATCCGGCGGTATCGGAACGGACATAGACCTTCTCGACGCCCTCGGGGAGCTGTTCCAGTGACTCCTGCAAAAGACGCAGTTGCTGATACCCGGCAGGAACATTCCCATCGCGAAACTCGGAAAGAACAATTTGGTCCTGTTCAAACCAGTAAACATTGAAGGGCTGATAGGCTTTGTACAGCTGATAACACCAAAAAGCTTGGTCTTTCTCACTGCCGACCAGCGTCGCATCCATGTCGAGGGTTGCCTGCGACTGTGGCGAACGACTCTGGACAAAGGCGACCAGATCCCGATTGACCTTCCCCAGAGCATTGAGATTCTCGTTGGCCTTGGGGATAAAGGCGCGATGAGTCTGACGTTTTTCCTCCTGACCCGGATCATGAAATGCGGCCAAATAACGAAAGACCGGCGAAGCCGAAACAAAGCTGCGACGACGTTCCTTTCTCCAGCGTCGCTCAAAGGTACGACGTTGCCGCCTGGGCAATCCGTAATGCTCAACCTTGCGCATAATCTGGCAGAGCCCTTCATCAGCCTCCAGTTTCTCAAGATCGGCAACACAGTCACCACCGGCCAGGTTCAGCAGAATCAGAGACATGACGATCTGATGATCGCTCCAGCCCTGCGTGCTCTCGTCACGAATTTTGAGATGACGGCAGATGGAGTCACGCAACCCTGCCGCCTGCGCCAAATCAAGGTAAGCGGGCAACCCGGCAAGAGCGGTCATGCCTGCGACACGATTCTGAACTTGATACTGGAATGGAAGAACACCTTGTGCCATAATTGTTTCACCTCGTTGGTGATAGTTTTTGGTCTGCAAACCGATTCTATCTCCCCAGTTCATCTGGGATCAACGAGGTTCTTTATTTTTTAGCCGGTGGATCTGGGCAAAAGGAATCCCTGTTTAAAAAAGTCAGGGGAGAAATTGATTTTTCACCAAAGCGATTTCTTCATTTCTGGTTGATATTTTGCCATCAAGTCTGGCGTCCAGCAGGGTTTTCAGGATGTGTTTATACGACTCCCCTGGTGACAGCCCCATGGCGGTCAAATCGTGGCCATCGAGGGCGGTCTGCTGATGGCGCAAACTGGTGACATAATGAGAAATGGCTCGGCGTATTTCTTCGTCTGCAGTCCGGGCCAACATGAAGATCAGGGTTTCAAGCGACAGGGGTTGCAGCCAATGATAAATTTTGCTGGCCGCAGGCGGCCTGCCACGTCTGTAACTTCGCTCAAGTGCTGCCAACGCCTTGCGTGCCTCAACACTTTCGTCCAGCAACACCTTCTGCCAGGAAACCTTCATTTCCAGCTTGACCAGAGTTCGTTTAAGCTCTCGACGCGGCAAGCGATCAAAGAGGCAGAGAAGATCGACCAGACAGGGTTCAAAGGCTTCTCCGG
>JAKIUS010000438.1 GCA_021647445.1 Geopsychrobacter sp.
ATGCTGGGTTTCGATCAGGCGGGTTAATTCGACAATATCCTGCGCGGCCCACTCATCATCAAAACGGCACTGCGGTGCCGGAGCAAAGAGCTGTTGCTGCAACAGTCCGGACCAGATCTGGTGCATACCAGTCTCCGGGTCACAGACCGACATGGCGCCGAAGGTATCGCCATGGTAGCCGTTGCGGATGGTCAGCAGTCGACGTTTTTCGGGGCGACCGGTGCTGTAGCAGAATTGGATCGCCATCTTCATCGCCACCTCGACCGCCACCGAGCCGGAGTCACTGAAAAAAACATGCTGCAAGGGTTCGGGGGTCAGCTCGACCAGCTTGCGTCCGAGGCGGACCGCTGCCGGGTGGGTCAGACCACCGAACATGACATGAGACATCTGCCCGATCTGGTCTTTAAGCGCCGCGTTCAGCTGCGGATGATTATAACCATGGATCGCCGACCACCAACTAGCCATACCGTCGATGAGTTCGCGACCATCTTCCAGCTTAAGGCGTACGCCAGAGGCCGAGACCACCGGGAAAACCGGCTGCGGGTCGGTCATAGAGGTATAGGGGTGCCAGAGATGCTGGCGGTCGAAATTTAACCAGTGTGTCTGTGACATGGTCATGCGGCCTTTCATAATAAAATACTGCGATCAGCATACCAATTTCGACTCAAAGGGGGTAACTTTTGCAGGGTCAGACCCTTGAATACTTTACCCTGTCGCTGTTTTCACGTACCTTGCACTGATTAAGTCCCTTGGCATGGAGTGCACGATGATCCTCGATTTAAGTCCCCTTGAAAAAGCCTTGCAGCAACTCAACAAAAGTCTCGCTTATCTGGATTCCTCACTCGCCGCAGAGGATGGTGACCTGCGTGATCAGTTCCGCGCGGCGGCGATTCAGGCTTTCGAGTATACCTACGAACTGGGGGTCAAGATGCTACGCCGTCAGCTGGAGCAGATGGCGGCTAATCCTGCCGAGATCAGGCAACAGGCCTTCATGGACATGGTGCGCCTGGGGGCGGAAGCGGGCCTGGTGAAAGAGGTTTCACCGTTTCATATCTATCGCGACAAACGCAACATGACCAGCCATACTTATGATGAATCCAAGGCCGAAGAGGTTCTCGCCGTCATGCCTCAGTTCGTGGAGGATCTGCAATTTTTACTGACGAAATTGAAAGAACGCAACCATGTCGATCAGCCTTGAACCGCAGGAGCTTAAACAGGTTCGAACCCTGCTGAAAACTCATCTCCCAAACCTTGAGGTGCGGGCCTTCGGCTCACGGGTGCATGGCGAAAATCTCAAGCCCTTTAGCGACCTGGATCTGGTCATTATGAATGAAAAACCTCAGGATCCACTTTGCATAGCAGAACTGCGCGAAGCCTTCTCGGAATCGAACCTGCCGTTCCGGGTCGATATTCTCGAGTGGGCGACAATCTCCCTGAATTTCCGCAAAAGAATTGAAGAGAGCTGTACCCTTCTGCTTGCAAAGGAATCTTGATAGATCGGGACAGCCTGCCAAGAGGCACCTAAGCAGGCAGAATCAGCCTCCCTCGCATCCGCAAGCAGTCGCGTCTCTATGGCCCGGCCATAAATTTTTGCCGACCAAAACCAGTAACAGCAGTGCAGAGCCCACCGCAAGCACTGAAGAATCAGCGATATCCAACTGGGTCAAAGGGGATAGACTCAGCCCAGAAAGGGCGAGAAAGCGGTTGAGCATAAAACCGAACAGCAACGCACAAACGGCAATCGAAGCCAGATAGATTACTGTTGCAGCACGACCGAAATAACGCAGCACCAAGGTCAGGGTCGCGGCATTGGTCGCCGGTCCCGCCATCAAAAAGACCAATGCCGCACCGGGAGAGAGCCCTTTTAAAATCAATGCCGCCGCAATCGGTGTCGAGGCACTGGCGCAGATGTAGAGGGGAATCCCGATCAATAGCATGAGCAGCAGCGAAACAAACTCACTGCCCAGGTACTGCTCAATCCAGACCTCGGGCAGCAGGTACGAAATCAATCCGGCAAGCAGAATACCGAACAGCAGCCACTTGCCAATATCTCCCAACAACTCTCCAAAAGCGTAGATCTGGCCGGCACGAATCCGTTGCCACAGTGACTCTTTAACGAGGGGGGCCTTATCAGGCGACGCATCCTCTTCTCCGCAACAAGCATCATGACATCCGCACGCATCCTTTGTCTCAAACTCTTTATCGATTGGATCATCCGGCAGGCGGTTAATCAACAGCCCGGTGACCATGGCGGTAACAAAAGCCGCAACCGGTCGCACCACCGCCATCAAAGGCCCCAATAATGCCCAGGTAATCGCGATGGAATCGACCCCGGTCTCCGGCACTGAAACCAGAAAGGATGCCGCTGCCCCCTTGCTCGCCCCCTGCTTACGCAGACCGATCGCCGCCGGGATCACCCCACAAGAACAGAGCGGCAAAGGGATACCAAAGAGCGCCGCTTTAATCACCGAACCGGTGTTGCTCTTACCCAGATGTTTCGCGACCAGATCTTCTGGCACCCACGCCTTGAGCAAGCCGGCGGCAAAGAATCCGAACAACACATAGGGCGCCGCTTCCAAGAGAATCTGCCAGCATTCCATGGCGCTACCGATCAGCATTT
>JAKIUS010000439.1 GCA_021647445.1 Geopsychrobacter sp.
ATTTTTGTGTTGGTTTGGTGCCTGGTGCTGGGGGGATTATTTTCTGCGGCGGCTTTTGCCGGGGAACAGGTCAGGGTTTATCCGCTGCATTATCGGCTGGCCGAGGAGATCTTGCCCCAGATTAAGTCATTGTTAAAGGGGGAGGAACGGGCCAGCTTCGCCGATACCAATTTGGTGATTGTTGCGTCACCCAAGACCCTTGAGGCGGTCGGACAATTGATTCAGTTGCTTGATCGACCATTGAAGCAGTTTCTGGTGCAGGTCAAATGGGTCGACAGGCCGGCAGCCAGCGCGGGGCGATTTGGTTTTGATGGCAGCAGTGGCCAGACGACTCTGCCTGCGGCCGGTTTATCTCTCGGTACCAGTCAACGACAGAGCGGTCAGCGCTTGCGCATGACCGAGGGTCAGCCGGCCAAAATTGTCACGGGCAAGGATGTGCCCTATACCGCGCGCTGGGCGGCCTGGACCGGGGAGTACAGTCAAGGGGTGGCTGAAGAGACATCGTTTCAGCAGATAAGGTCTGGTTTTACCCTGCGGATCAGGGTGCGTGCCGATGAGATGCTGCAAGTAGAATTGGTGCCTCAGTTGATGTCGGTTGGCGTAGGTTCAATGTTGCGACCAGGTGTAGTGGCGTTGGATCGCCTGGCGACCCGGATCCTTGTCCACGCCGGGGAATGGGTCGATGTGGCGGCCTTTCTGCCGGATAGTTCAATCGGTGCGAGTATTCTGGCTGGGAGTGAAGAAGCGCTGCCCGCCGGGCGTAGATTGATGCTGAGAATCGATGCACAAAAGTGATTTTGCCCTTGACACCCGATATGCGATTTGGTACTTCAATGCGCACACCAAACGCGACATATGGCCCCGTCGCCAAGTGGTAAGGCAGAGCTCTGCAAAAGCTCCATCACCAGTTCGAATCTGGTCGAGGCCTCCATTATAAAAAAGTCAGCCTTCTAACGGCTGGCTTTTTTTATTGGTATTCTGCTGCTTCTGGTGGTTTGCCTGCTGAAGCGAACTGCCCTATGATGCCTCAGTCGAATCAACGGGAGCCTTCCATGGAAATTTTCACCCCAGCCTTACGCTGTCTGACTGCGGCCTTTGCGACCCTCGCCGGTTTTCTTGCCGGACTGCTCGGGATAGGTGGTGGAGTCATCCTGGTGCCGCTTTTCCTCTGGCTGTTTCATCTCGCTGGATTTCCACAGGATCTTATTGTTCATACCGCTTTTGGCACCAGCCTTTGTGTCATTGTTCCAACCGCGATCAGCAGCACTCTGGGGCACCGCAAGCGCGGCAACGTCGCCTGGCATCAGGTTTTTTATCTCGCTGGCGGTGGCGCTTTGGGGGCAATTATCGGCTCGACTCTGGCGGCTCTTTTAACCGGTTCGATCCTGCATACCGCTTTTGGAGCCATGCAGATTCTGGTCGGTTTGAAATTGCTTTTTTTTCATCCCCGTCTACTGCCAGAAGACCAATCTCCACCACAAAAATCAGCACTTATATTGGTCGGCTTGGCTGGTGGGGCTTTTTCTGCTTTCTTTGGGGTTGGTGGCGGGGTTATTGCTGTGCCTTTGATGCTGATGGTGCTGCGTCTGCCGATTCATCTGGCCGTGGGCAATTCGAGTGCCCTGATTGTCGTTTCTGCATTTTTCGGAACCTTAAGTTATATTGCACATGGTTTTAGTGCCATAAATCCTATTCCATTCTCATTCGGTTATGTCAATTTGCTGGTGGCGGCTATTGTGGCACCCTTGACGATTGTTGCAGCGCGCCTCGGTGTACGTCTTGCCTCTCGGATCAGTCAGGATAAAATGATTAGAGTCTTTGCCTTGTTGCTGATTCTGATCGGAATAAAACTGATTATCTGATTCAACCTTGGAGTGATTATGTTACGCAGATCTGCCGTGGCGGGGAGCTTTTACCCCGAGAGTTCTCGACAGTTAAAAAGGGAAATAGTGCGCTATCTTGACCCTGGGCATAATGACCTGACTGCATATGGCATCGTCGTGCCGCATGCGGGTTATGTTTATTCGGGCGCTATCGCGGCTGAAGCCTATAAAATTCTTAATGTCCCTCAGACCGTTATTCTGCTTGGACCCAACCACCGAGGACTCGGTGCGACAGCGGCCGTGTATTCCTGCGGAGCCTGGCAGACCCCGCTTGGAGAGGTTTCGATTGATGAATCACTTGCCGCACAACTGCTGGCTAAGTGTGATCTGCTTAAGGCCGATCCTGCGGCGCATGAATTCGAACATTCGATCGAAGTTCAGATCCCTTTTTTACAGATGCTGCGTAACGATCTGCAGATAGTGCCCATCACACTTGGACAGGCTACGGCCGACCAGTGGTTGCAACTCGGACGTCAATTAGCCGCTGTCTTAAGCCAGCGGGAAGAGAGGGCTCTGCTGGTGGCAAGCAGCGATATGAACCATTTCGCCTCGGCAACCGTTTCGGCAGAGATCGATATGTTGGCGATTCGGCAGATGGAAAATTTCGATCCTCTCGGTCTTTATCATACGGTTCAAAAGCATAAAATAAGTATGTGTGGCGTTATCCCGGCGATGGTGATGCTCGAAGCGAGTAAGCAGTTGGGCGCTCAATCCTGCCGTTT
>JAKIUS010000440.1 GCA_021647445.1 Geopsychrobacter sp.
GCGTTTGAAGGCGATCGCCCGGCAGTTTCGTCAGCAACCGGAGCTGATGCGTCAGGAGATGGCTGGGGGACAAGAGAAAATATCCAAACTTTTGACTCAAATTGAACAACCGGCGCAACCACTTGTGCCGCAACAGGCTCGGCAGTTGGCGGCTGAATTGGAAGAGTTGTTGACGTTAAAGCCGCCTCTCCTTGCGCAATTGCAAAGGGCGCCGGATCAGCCGGTTGAAAAGTTACAGCTATTGTTGAGTTCATCGCTTAATGAGGATGTGCAGAGCTCGCCAGCCTTGTTGGGTCATGTAAAGGATTTTGTCGATAAATTGGTTCTTGCAACGGTGGACCAAGAAAACTGGTCGCCAGAATTGCGTCAAATAGTCGAGCAGATTCTCGGGACAATGCGCCCTCTGGCAGCGCAACCGCAAGTTTTGACCCAGGTGGGACAGTTGGGGGTTTTATCTCAATTGTTCGGTTTGAATCTTGAAGCGGAACTTCTTCGCGGTCGTGAGCGGGATGTTCTCAACAGTTTGAAGTTGGCTCTGCTTGGAAAGCGTGGCAAGCTGGGTTCAAAGGGTGAAGAGGCCGTGCACCGTATTGAACTGTTCCAGATTTGTCGGGTAAAATTGGCTGAGCAGAATGTCGTTTTTGTCCCTCTGCCTTTACCCTTTCTCGAAGAGGGATTTTTGCTGGTTGATAGGGATGGTGAGTCTGAACAGGGGCAGCGGCAGGAGAATGAAGAGGTCCGTATGACATTGCATTTGAAGCTGTCAGTGCTGGGAAACCTGCGGATCGATATGCTCACCGATTCTACTGGTATCTTGTTACGTGTGACCTGCGAAGATAAACAACGGGCCGATTTTTTACAAGGGATGAGCACGCAGTTAAGGGAACATCTTCAGACATTGCCGCTGCGCGGGGTCAGTTTTACCAGTGGGGTCGAATCTCCGGCTCGGGAACTGTTGAAGAAGATCCTGCCCCTATCGCAGCATATGCTGGATGCGCGGGTCTAACCGCCTGTTAATGGTGAGCCCGATAGGCTGCAAGTTGCGCGAGGAGTGAGTTCAGGTTGTGGGTGAAAAGAAAAATAAAATAGAGCAGGCGGTCGCGCTCAACTATAACCATCAGTCGGGCAGCGCTCCTAAGGTGGTGGCCAGTGGCCGTGGTGCGGTTGCGGAAAAAATTCTTGCGGCGGCACGTCGCGCTGGCGTCGATATCGTTGAAGATGCCGACCTGCTCGAAGTGTTGGGCAAGGTGCCGGTCGGTCAGGAGATCCCCGCCCCGCTCTTTCAGGCGGTCGCCGAAATTCTCGCTTTTGTCTATCAGGCGAATAATCGTTTTGCCGCGCAAAATCGACAGGATTAGGTGCGTTTAGGCCTTCTTTGAAAAACCTTTACAGCCACTGACCCTTGGTGTAACTTGTTCCGCCTGCGGAGAGGTGACCGAGAGGCCGATGGTGCTCGCCTGGAAAGCGTGTGTAGTGCAAGCTACCGGGGGTTCGAATCCCCCCCTCTCCGCCATATTTTGCTTGTCCGATGAAAAACGCCCATCTGCGGCGTTGCCTTCATCTCGCATCAACGACGTCCCATTGAGGGACGCCTTATGCTGCGAGATTTCAGGCGCCTTGCATATGGGCATTTTTGATCGGCCCGGGTAGTGTCTCATGTTATTTGCTATTCAGCCTCTTTCGAGATGGGTTCGCGGCTCCCATAGCAAGGGTGTTTGTCGCTTGTGATGGCGACATCAAGCCCCATGGATGGGTGAATGCGTCCCTTGATATGGGGGTTGTGAGGCCATCATACTGAACAGTTAATATTGCCGGTAGAAGTGACAGCCGGGTCCCACGCAATGAGCGGCTGTGAACCCCGTCAGGCCCGGAAGGGAGCAGCGGCAGCAGCATGTTTCGTGTGCCGTGGGAGTGCCTGGCTGTCACTTGTGCTGGCAATTTGTTTCGTTTGAAAACTGTGGTGTTTTTTTTGGTTTTCACCTCCTCACCCCTAACACCTCACCCTTTACGGGCCGAGCTCACGGCGAGGACATTTCTCCATGTCATACATGGTTCTGGCGCGTAAGTGGCGCCCTCAGCAATTTGATGATCTCATTGGTCAGGAGCATGTCAGCCAGACGCTGAAGAATGCTATCAATACTGACCGGGTTCATCATGCTTTTCTCTTTACCGGTGCGCGTGGCGTCGGTAAAACCTCAGCGGCGCGGATTTTTGCCAAGGCGCTTAACTGCTTAGAGGGTCCAACCGTAAGCCCCTGTGGTGTTTGTCCTTCCTGTGTTGAGATTACCGCCAGCCGTGGCATCGATGTTTTCGAGATCGATGGCGCATCGAATACCGGTGTTGATGATATTCGCGAATTGCGCGAAAGCATCCGTTATCTGCCGTCGAATTCGCGCTACAAAATCTTCATCATCGATGAAGTTCACATGCTTTCGATCAACGCTTTTAATGCGTTGTTGAAGACCCTCGAAGAACCCCCCGATCACGCCAAGTTTATCTTTGCGACCACCGAACCGCATAAAATCCCGGTCACCATATTGTCTCGTTGTCAGCGTTTTGATTTTCGCAAAATTGCCATCGACAAGGTTGCGGCACGGCT
>JAKIUS010000441.1 GCA_021647445.1 Geopsychrobacter sp.
AATAACATCCTCAAACTCGATCTGTGCAGGATGAAACTTGGCGAGCCCAATGCCAAGGGTGACCGTGATATTCTTCCTATTCCAGGCTCTACCAACACCTTGAGTGTCGATACAGTTATCTCATCCCTTGGACAGATGGCTGTAAACGGTACGATGACTGGTGGAGAGCTTGAGGAACAACTTAAGATGAAACCGGGGGGCATGTTTTTTGCCAATCCCCGAAGTTCTGAGACCAGCGTCCCAGGTGTTTTTGCCGGAGGTGATGCCGCAACCGGTACTAAATCTGTAATCCAGGCAGTTGTTTCTGCAAGAAGGGCAGCAAATAATATCAATGCCTTTGTGATGAGCTGTGACAAAGATCCTGCTGATAACCGTTTTAATTTCACCCGCGGTAAGTCATTTGACGATGTATCCCTCAAGAATTTTGATGGAATTGGGGTCAATCTTCGAGAGAAGATGCCAACTCGGCCTCCAGAAGTGTCCACTCAGGATTACGACGAAGTAAAGCTGGGTTTTACTGAAAAGATGGCCAGACGTGAAGCGGAACGCTGCCTTAAATGTGGATGCACAGCCTTTGAACGCTGCGATTTGAAACGGCTCGATATTGAGATGAAGGTTAATATCAATAAGACCGGTATGGGCAAAGAACCTATATATCCTCTGGATATGTCACATCGGGCCATCACCGTTGATCCCAATAAATGTGTATTCTGCGGACGGTGTGAACGATCCTGCGAGTATGACGCACTGGAAGTGCGTGCCGATTCATTTGATGAACATGAAAGACCGGTTGGACTGGTAATAGACTTTAAGGAAAACTGTGTTTCCTGCGGCAAATGTGTGGAAAACTGTTCCACAGGTGCCCTGAATAAGCGCAATCGTATCGTTCCTATCCAGGGAGAGGATGTGCGCGAGATTAAGACCACTTGTCCTTACTGCGGTACCGGCTGTAATTTTTATTTACTGAGTGACGAAAATGGCCGTTTGACCGGGGTCGAACCGGCTGGCAACCATCCGACCAGCCGTGGGCAGCTGTGCGTCAAAGGCTGGAACGCTCACGCCTTTGTCGATCACCCCGACCGCTTGCAAGTCCCGTTGATTCGTAACAATGGCGAGCTACAACCAGCAGACTGGCAGACCGCTCTCGATCTGGTTGACAGCAAATTGAGCAGTATCGCCGGCAAATATGGCCCCGACAGTTTAATGTTCCTCTCCTCGGCTAAAGCCAGCAACGAAGAGAACTACCTGTTGATGAAACTGGCCCGCGCCGGTTACGGCACCAACAACATCGATCACTGCGCCCGTCTCTGCCACTCATCGACCGTCACCGGGCTGATGGAAACGCTTGGCTCCGGGGCGATGACCAACGGCTTGAGCTGTTTCGAGGAAACCGAACTGATCTTTGTTATCGGCTCCAACACCACCGAACAGCATCCGCTGATCGGCAGCCGCATCCTGCAAGCGGTGCAGCGTGGTGCCGAATTGATCGTCGCCGACAGCCGTAGAATCCGTTTGAGTCGTCACGCTGATTTGCACCTGCGACATCAGAATGGCAGCGACGTTGCGCTGCTGAACGGAATGATGCGACAGATTCTGCAGGATCGGCTGGAGGACCGTGCCTTTATTGCCGAACGGACGGAAAACTTTGCCGCGTTGCAACAATCTCTCGAACTGTTCACTCCTGAATATGTGGCGAAAAGCACCGGTTTACTGTCAGATCAAATTGTTTCTGCGGCGCGCTTGTTCGCCAAAGCGGACCGCGCGATGATTGTCTACGCGATGGGCATTACCCAGCACAGTCACGGTGTCGATAATGTGCGGGCGGTCTCCAATCTGGCGCTGCTGACTGGTAACCTCGGCCGACCCGGTAGCGGGATCAATCCGTTACGTGGGCAGAATAACGTTCAAGGTGCCTGCGACATGGGCGCTTTACCTGATGTCTATAGCGGTTACCAGAAAGTGGCCGAACCGGCGGTGCGGCAAAAATTCTCCAGCGCCTGGGGAGTCCCGCTACCGGAGAGACCGGGGTTGATGTCGACCCATGCCATCGAAGCGGCCGCCGCCGGAAAGGTGCGCGGCATGTTAATCCTCGGTGAGAACCCGATGCTGTCAGATGCCAATCAACAACTGGTCAAAACGGCACTGGGGCAACTTGAGTTTCTCGCCGTGATCGCTATCTTCCCCACCGAAACCACGCAGTTGTCTGATGTCGTGCTGCCCGCCGCCTGCTACGCTGAACGGGACGGAACCTTCACTTCGACCGAGCGCCGGATACAGCTTGGCCGCAAAGCGGTCGAGCCACCGGGGGAAGCCCGTGCTGACTGGCAGATCCTCTGCGAACTGCTGCAACGGCACGGCCTGAAAAGTGATTAGGCCGAACCGGCGGAAAACAGGGCCGAGATGGCCACTCTCACCCCAATTGACGGCGGGATCGCTTACCCACGCCTGCAAAAAAATGGTCTGCAGTAGCACTGTCCTGACTATCAACATCCCGGCACGCCGATTCTGCATCAACAACAGTGCAGCCGTGGCAAGGGACGTTTCAGCCCGGTCGCTTACCGGCCACCGAAGGAATTGCCGGACGAAAAATAC
>JAKIUS010000442.1 GCA_021647445.1 Geopsychrobacter sp.
GACCTCGCCTTTGCCTCAGAGATCTCCGCTGCCGACCTGGGCCCAGCAGAGCTAGTGGCGATGGCCACCCGCGATGGGGCCGCCGCGCTCGGCTTGAGTAGTGACCTCGGTGAACTTGCGCCCGGTATGCGTTGCAGCTTTCAAGTGGTTGGCGGTGGCAGCGCACTGCGCGCACGAGGGCTGGTCGACGCCCTGATCTGCGAAGGTCAGGGTCAACAGATCGCTGCGCTCATCCTCGATGGCACAGTTGTCAAACAGCCCTGAAGTCTCTATACTCAGGAACCGTTTTTACTGTGTCCAAGGAGTGAGTCGTGATTGTCGAATATGGAACCATCGTTGAACTGAAGGGGCGGCAGATTGCCTCTGTCCTCTGCCAGAAGCAGAGCGCCTGCAAACATTGTCCATCGTCCGGGGCCTGCCAGGTCGGAGATGACGGACAATCGATGCTGGTTGAGGCGTTTAACGTCATCGGGGCCGAGGTCGGCGACAAAGTCAAGGTGGTCACAACCACCAAACACTTTCTGCAATCGTCATTTATCCTGTACATCGTACCGATCATCGGCTTACTCATCGGCGCAATTGCGGGCCAGTTGATCGCCGAAAACATGGCCATCGGTATCGCTCCAGCGTTGCTTTCGGCCCTGCTCGGGGTGGCGTTTCTCATCGGTACCTTCCTCTGTATCCGCGTCGGTACCAGCGCCTTGAAGCGAGAGGTTTTCATGCCACGCATTATCGAAATTCAATCCGAACCTGACACCCAAGCCAAAGAGCAACTAGAACATGGGCATTAAAATCATCGCCAGCAACAAGAAGGCCTATCACGACTATTTCATCGATACCACTTTTGAGGCAGGCCTGGTCCTACAGGGAACCGAGGTTAAATCCCTACGTCTTGGCCAGGCGACTATCAAGGAATCCTACTGCCGAATTAGAAATGGTGAAGTCTTCATCAACAACATGAACATCAGTCCTTACGAGCAGGGGAACCGTGAAAACCACGAACCGACCCGCCAGCGCAAGTTGCTGCTGCACCACACCGAAATCGACAAATTGATCCGTTTGACCGAGCAGAAGGGCCTGACCCTGCTGCCGATCAAAATCTATTTCAAAAACAACCTGGTCAAACTCGAAATCGGCGTCGGACGCGGCAAGCAACTGCACGATAAACGTCAAACCCTAAAGAGCAAAGAAGCCAATCGAGAAATGGCCCGCGCCATCAAGAGTGCCTCCCACTAACGACAGGGTTGCCGTGTGAAAGAGCAGTGGAAAGAGCAGGGGACGTTGTTGATTTACTGAACAAGATTGATCTTTGGAATGACAAGGTCGGCGGGTTGCGCCACACCAGACACCGTCATCTCTTTGCGCGGCCAAGACCACTGCTACAAATTCTTTACTCCATCCGTAGCGGACGGTGGTTTAATCTTCAACCTGAAACATCGATTCCCTGGCAAAGAGTTACGAATATTGCATAGAATATAGTGTAAACAACCCCGTCCTTTGGACGGGGTTGTTTACTGATTGGCGGTTTAATCTGCGCCGGTCCAATGCTGAACCTGTGACGCAGTTAAATGTGGAGAGTCGGGTCGATAAGCTCTTTATGACTGAAAAAACTGAGGAACTCCTCTCTTTTTTTTGTAAACTCTCTGCCGCCCATTGTGTCATGCATTTCTCCTTGCTTTTGCAGTGGTTTGACAGTAAATTGCTGAATTAAAATTTGAGCGTGGGGGATCCGTATGAATTGATCTGCCTTCTTTCTGGAAGGTGGACTTTATTTCGTTTGCTATTTCATGAACTCTCTGTCGACCATCTCTTGCTCCTGTCGCTTTTTTTGCACCCGTTTAGTCCTGGACTATTGCTTATCTTTAGTTTAATACCTTGAAAATATAGAAGAAATTCTATTTGTATGAATGTGGCACATAACTTGTTATTTATAAGCTTGAAAAGATAACCATGTTGGTTTTCTTTTATGGTTGTTATCTCGGGGGATTTATATGTTGATCCATTTTTATCTCTTCATAACCGCCCTTTTTGCGCCCCTCTTTGCCGTTCCTGGGTTGAGAAAATGGGCTTTTGATGAATCGGAGTCCAATGTTGGGCCGACCGGTTTGTGGAACCGTCATGACTTCATTGGTGTTGTTGCTCGTACGTAGTTTGTAAATAGAGTATATGCCGGTTATCTCCGCATAGAAGTTGACCCGCATGTTTTTTCCTGCAATAAGTTGATGTCCATAAAAGCTTTATTTGAAAAGGGAGTTTTATGATGAAAAAAATCGTTCAAATTTGTCTTGTTATGTTTCTGGCGCTTGCATTTGTAGCCCCGGCAATTGCGCAATCAACGGTAACTGATGACGGAACCGACAGTGCTAAAATGGCGGAATTGATGACTCAGGTCGACAATGGGCAGATGAGTGTCGAAGCCGCCCTTACCAAAGCTATTTCGCAAAATATTTCGTATGTCGCTATTGTTGCAGCCTGTGAGGCGCGCAATATCCCCCTGTCTAAAATTCTTTCGGCGGCGATTGCTTCAGGGATGAGTTCGGAAGTTGCTTTGGCCAGAATGGCGGAAGATGGTGTAACGAACAATCAGATGA
>JAKIUS010000443.1 GCA_021647445.1 Geopsychrobacter sp.
TTTCCTGATATGACGGTGCTCGAAAATGTCATGATCGGACGTCATTGCCGGACTAAATCCGGTTTGATCGGCGCGATTCTACGTGGGGCGTCGGTGCGCAAAGCGGAGCAGGAGATCGTTGGATTCAGCTATGATCTGCTCGAGCAGGTTGGATTGGCCGAGTTTGCCAACGAATTTTCAAAGAACTTGCCCTAGGGTGCCCAGCGACGGCTTGAAATAGCACGGGCGATGGCCACCGAACCCTTTTTGCTGCTTCTCGATGAACCTGCCGCCGGGATGAATCCGCAGGAGACGGATGAACTTGATGCCTTTATCTGTCGCATCCGCGACGAGGTTAAGATCGCCATTCTGCTGATCGAACATGATATGAAGCTGGTGATGAATATCTCCGATCAGATCCATGTCATGGAATACGGTAAAAAGATCGCTACCGGTACCCCGCAGGAGATTAAAGATAACCCGAGGGTCATTAAAGCCTACCTTGGAGAAGAGACCGATGCTTAGACTGCAGAATATCCAGACCTACTACGGGAATATCCAGGCTCTTAAGGATGTTACGATTGATATCGAGGAGGGTGAAATTGTCACCCTGATCGGTGCCAACGGCGCGGGCAAAACCACCACCTTGATGTCGATCAGCGGCATCACGCCACCGCGCAGGGGCGAGATCTTTTTTCGCGGCAGTCCGATTCATCAAATGAAACCTGAGGCGATTGTCAAGCTTGGTATCTGTCAGGTTCCCGAAGGACGGCGGATCTTTCCTGATATGAGCGTGGTCGAAAATCTTGAGATGGGTGCATTCTTGCGCAATGACAAGGCTAATATCAAGTCAGACCTTGAGATGGTTTTTGATCTGTTCCCGATTCTTGAACAACGGCGAACGCAATCTGGCGGTACCCTGTCGGGAGGCGAGCAACAGATGCTGGCGATCTCACGGGCCTTAATGGCTCGTCCGCGCCTGCTGTTGCTCGACGAGCCTTCTCTTGGTCTGGCTCCGCTGATCATTCAGCAGATTTTCGAGATTATCAAAAAGATCAATCAAGAGAGCGGGACGACAATCTTCCTGGTTGAACAGAATGCGAACCAGGCGCTTAAACTGGCTAATCGTGGTTATGTGATGGAGAACGGACGGATCACCCTGGTGGATGATGCTTCGGCTCTGCTCGAAAATGATGATGTCAGGAAGGCTTATCTGGGCCTCTGAAAACCAGTAAAATATTGATTAATGGCCGGTCTGCGCTGTTTAGCGTGGATCGGTCTTTTTTTGTGCTGTGCCCGGCTGGGTAGTTCTTGGGGTACAATGGGTTGGCAGAGGGGGGAACCTTAAGCAGGAGCAGATATGCACCGGTTGCAAGGGATTTTGGATCGTATCGAAGGGCAGGGCTTTAAGTCCTACAAACAGTTGGCTGGCCGCTATCGGTTTGATGACTTTACGCTTAGTATCGATCATGTGCAGGGCGATCCTTTTGCTCAGCCTTCGCGGATCAGTGTGCGTTTAAATTCAGCCCAGCATGGCCTGTCGGCAGATCTCTGGTCGACCCGGACGCGGCAGACTGCAGTTGAAGATTTCCTAGCCCGTGCCTTGACACAGGGGATTGCCCGCTACGTCAAGGGTCGACGCGGAACAGGCAAAAGTGGCCAGATTATAATTGTGACCAGCGGCCAACGGATCCTGCGCCGCAACGCCCTTTTGATCGAGGGGACTGAGATTGAGGCTCGTCTCCTCTTGGCCTTGCCTGCCGATGGCCGTTCGGTACGCATCGCTGATGCGCGTGAGATGCTTTTTGTCGAACTGCCCCGGCTGGTCGCCGCCGGACTCGTTTACCTGGAACGGGATTTATCGTCCCTCATGCGGCAGATTGAGCAGCTTGAGGATCAGCAATTTATGCGGAACTGGCTGGCAGAGGTTGGGGCGGTTGCCTTTGTCGGCGATGGTTCCCTGTTGCCGCGTGCGAGCGGGGTTGACGACCGTCCGCTGGCTGCTGGTGTCACCTTTAAGGCACCAGAGAGCATGGGTTGTCGCGTTCGCCTGCCGCATGCTGGGGAGATGAGCGGGTTGCTGATCCCTGAAGGGGTTACCCTGATCGTCGGTGGTGGGTTTCATGGCAAATCGACCCTGTTGCAGGCCTTAGAGCGGGGTGTTTACGACCATCTTCCCGGGGACGGGCGTGAATTGGTTGTTACCACCGAGGCGGCGGTGAAGATTCGTGCCGAAGATCATCGGGCGATTCGAGAGGTCAATATCAGCCCCTTTATCGGCACCTTGCCAGGTAATCGGAGTACGGTCACTTTTTCGACCGAAAATGCCAGTGGCAGCACCTCGCAGGCGGCGAACATTATTGAGGCACTTGAATGTGGCGCGGATTGCCTGTTGATTGATGAAGATACCTCGGCGACTAATTTTATGATCCGCGATCGACGTATGCAGCAGTTGGTCAGTGCTGAGCAGGAACCGATCATCCCGCTGCTGTATCGAGTTCGTGAACTCTATGAGAAGAGGGGGGTTTCAAGCATTATTGTAACCGGTGGCTCTGGGGATTACCTGTCGGTGGCCGATCGAGTGATCATGATGGATAATTATTGTGCTCGTG
>JAKIUS010000444.1 GCA_021647445.1 Geopsychrobacter sp.
TCTCGATCAAGTTGGTAACCCTGCAGTTGATGGAACTTTGGTGAACTTTTCACAAACAGTAATGACCGGTGGTGGAGAGAGATTATCCTCTACTTCTGCTCAATCAATTAATGGCAAGGTGCAGGTGGTTCTTCAAAGCGGGGTTCGCTCAGGCGCGGCTGAAATCGCAGGTGTATTGGCTGTTAATGGTGGTTCGAATGTCGTGACTACAGCTCGAGTTGTGATTGCGGCGGGTTTGCCAGATGCCAAGCACTTTAGTCTGTCGGCCTTACCCTTGAACCTGCCGGGGTACGTGTTTTACGGTGAAAAATCTTTGATCACGGCCTATCTCGCTGATCGTTATTCCAACCCGGTACCCGTTGCTACTCCCGTGTTCTTTGAGAGTGAAGCAGGCGCGATGGCGCTTGAAGATCTTACTCCTTCTTCGCTCGGTGACAATAAAACAAATGGGGCTGGGCAAGCATTTGCTACCCAGATAACCCAAGCACCTAAACCCGATACTCTCCCCAATAAGGGGTTGTCGACAATCTTGGCCTGGACCATCGGGGCGGAATCTTTTGTCGATTTGAACGGTAATGGTACATACAATTCAGGTGAGCCTTTTGGCGACCTTGGTGAACCCTATATTGATGCAAATGATAGTGGCGCTTATGATGCTGCCACATCCACGAGCGCTGAAGAACGTTATGTTGATATCAATGGAGACAGTAATTACAACGGTCCCAATGGACAGTGGGATGGGCAGACCGCTATCTGGACAGATATGGATGTGCTTTGGAGTGGTTTGACGGCGAAACCGGTAATTTCGCCAGCGAGTTTTAATATTGCTGCAGGGGCATCGCAGGATTTTACGATCACAGCTGCTGATGTGAATGGTAATCCACTTCCGGCAGGTGCAACCGTTACTGTTTCAAAAACCTGTTTTTCGGGTATTTCTTTGTCTGGTGATACCAACGTGACGATACCCGATGCATTAGCGGCAAAAGTTGGCACTACACAATTTAGCGTCAATTTTTCATCTGCTTCAACCGTTGTCGGAGATCCTATGCCTTGTACTTTGATTGTTGAGGTTTCAGAACCGACGACAGGGACGACAACTGCGGTGGTTAATGGTTTTATCGACTAATACAGTGCCTTTCCCTCTCGGTAAAACCGAGGGGGGAAGGCGTCGTTGACGGCTTTTCCTTGCTATTTTCAGCTACGGCTGTTTGAATTGGTTGCACTATTCGATTTGCCTGATGAATTACGGTGGCTATACAAGATCAATCTAGCGAATACGCTTGGTCTCTGTTAGTGGAATTGATTGCCTTCCCCTCTAACTTGACAGTTTGTGGCCGGGCCTGCTAAAGTTCGTGTTCAGCTGTACCTCGGAAAAAGAAACGACTCTATCTTAAGCCCCGGTATTCGACCGTGGGCTTTTTTTGCGTGTCCGCACAAACAGAAAGAATATGAAGATTTTATGAAGTTCAACAGTTTTAACTTTGATCCGCAAATCTCCGCCGCTATCGATGCGGCTGGCTATGATACTCCAACGCCGATTCAGGCGCAGGCGATCCCTCAGGTTTTAAAGGGTGGCGACGTGATGGGCCTGGCCCAGACCGGTACCGGTAAGACTGCCGCTTTCGTGTTGCCGATTCTGCAACGCTTGATGCAGGGTGAGTCTGGCAATGTACGCGCCTTGATCGTTGCTCCGACTCGTGAGTTGGCCGAACAGATCAATGAAACCATTATCACCCTGGGTAAACAGACCCGCAGTCGTAGTATTACGGTCTATGGCGGGGTCAGTATCAAGCCGCAAATTAAACAGCTTAGGCGTGGTGTCGAGATTGTGGTTGCCTGCCCGGGCCGACTGCTCGATCATCTGGGGCAGGGGACGATCAACCTGCGTCAGGTTGAAATGCTGGTGTTGGATGAAGCCGATCGTATGTTCGATATGGGCTTTCTGCCAGCGATCCGTAAAATTATAAAGCAGTTGCCGAAACAGCGTCAGACTCTGCTCTTCTCAGCGACCATGCCGAAAGAGATTCGGGGCCTGGCTCAAGAGATTTTGACCCGACCGCAAACCGTGCAGGTCGATAGCCTTGCGCCTGCTGTTACCGTCAGTCATGCTCTTTACCCAGTCTCTCAACACTTAAAGACTGAGCTGCTACTGAAACTGATGAAACAAACAACGACAGAGTCGGTGCTGGTCTTTACCCGTACCAAGCATCGCGCCAAGCGGCTCGCTCTTCAGCGTTCGAAGAACGGGCTTCGAGCCGTTGCCCTTCAAGGCAACATGTCCCAAGCCCAAAGAGATCGCGCGATGAGCGGTTTCCGACAGGGGCGCTTCGACATCCTGGTTGCCACGGATATCGCTGCACGGGGTCTCGACGTGGCGGGCATCGACTACGTCATCAACTTTGATCCGCCTAGCACGCCTGAGACGTACACCCATCGCATCGGGCGTACGGGTCGATCCGAGGAAAGCGGCAAGGCTTGCACGCTCGTCACTCGGGAAGACTCGGGTTGGGTGCGAGACACAGAGCGCGTTCTTGGCACGCCGATTCCGCGAAAGCAGCTTCCGGGCTTCGAGCCCGAAAACCTGT
>JAKIUS010000445.1 GCA_021647445.1 Geopsychrobacter sp.
TCTTTGAGTGATGTGTTTACCAGGCAAGTTGACCTCCTTTCAGTTGAAAGAAGGAGCTTATCTGGAGAAGCACTCAACCGGCCATCATAATTGACGCGAGACCGGACAGGTTAATTGTCGCCGAACACATCGAACAGGTCAGTTGGACCCGCGGTTATGAAGAGGTTTTAAAAGAGCCCAACACAGCACTCTACAGCACGGTGCGCTCAGCGCAACGCGAGGATCTCTTCAACTGGGTCGGGCCGATAGCGCTACGGAAAATGGTCTTTTTTGCCCGAAAGAGCGCGGGAATCAAAATAACCAGTCTCAATGATGCAAAAAGAGTAAACAGCATCGGCACCTATAAAGATGATGCAAAAGAACAATTTCTACTGAAGGCAGGCTTTACCAACCTTGAGACTGTCATCAACGATGAAATAAACCCCAAAAAGTTAGTCAATGGTCGCATCGATCTCTGGATATCGACCGATGTAGCAGGGCTACTAAAAGCCCAACGCGCCGGGGTCGACCAAACGAAACTTGAAGCGGTCTTCACCATAAAAGAGAACAAACTCTATATTGCGCTCTCAAAGCAGACCCCAACATCAACGGTCAAATCCTGGCAGGCGGCTTTAGACGCTATGCGCAAAGATGGTTCATATCAACGCATTCTCAAACAATGGAACCTAGATCAATAAGACCTTGGATCCTTTTATCTGGGAGAAAAAAGAAACCCTATTTACATAGTGCGCAACAGGATTTCCTCCCTAAAAGAAATCAATATGGACAACAAGAAACATTCCATAATTCGACGCTTGACCCTCAGCTTGACCCTGGCCATCGGGGTCGTCTCCTTTGTTGCCTCGGGGCTGCTTGCCTTAAATGCTGCACAAAAAGGGCAACGAGAACTGACTGCTGAGGTGGAAAAATCGATTGTTCTACTGACCCGCACCCTGAAAGAGCCACTCTGGGATCTCGACGAAAAAAGAATTTTCTCCGTTGGCGAAGTCTATAAAGAAGATCCCCGAGTTACTCAACTAAACATCCTCGACAACGCAAACCGCCCCATCTATTCATTTCAAAGAAAAACAAATTCGGCCAGTATTCAAAGAACCGGAAAAATTACACATGCCGAGCGGGTCATCGGCAGTGTGCAGATTTCATTCTCCAAAGCTGCTTATCTAGAAGGGGTTTGGCAAATTATCCAGAGTACCATCGTCATCAACCTGTTGATCCTGATCACCGTATTTGCCACGACCGGATTCATGATCCGGATTTACCTCAGACGGCCATTGTACCATCTGACCGAAATTGTCAATTGCTATACGGCAGAAGACTACTCCCCTTCACCAGACAAGATCACCTCGGTCGAGTTTCAGCCATTTGGCAAGGTTCTCACCCTGATGGGGGAAAAAATTCATCAGCAATTCAAAGCCCTTCAGGAAGAGATCATTGTCCGCGAACAGGCCGAAACGGAGATGAGAACCCTGCAGAACTATTTAAAAAATGTCGTCGATTCCATGCCTTCCGTTTTAATCGGAGTCGATAAAGACGGTCTGGTCACCCAGTGGAACAAGGGAGCGGCAACCATGACAAAATTGTCGGCAGAACAGGTTCAGGGAAAATATCTGCCCGATGTTTTCCCACAGATGAGTGCGGAAATGGAGATGATTAAACAATCTATCCGAGAGGGTGTGTTGCATAAGGATTCAACGGTTTCGAGACGACAGGGGGATGAGACAAAGTATTCCGACCTTACGATCTACCCCTTGATCGCCAACGGGGTGGAAGGAGCGGTTATCCGTCTTGATGATGTCACCGAGCGGGTGCGGATCGAAGAGATGATGGTGCAGAGCGAAAAGATGATGTCGATTGGCGGCATGGCCGCTGGCATGGCTCACGAAATCAACAACCCACTGAGCATCATCGGCCAGTCCGCTGAAAATATGAAGCGCAGGCTCTCCCCCTCACTCCCTGCCAATCAAAAGATTGCCCATGAGCTTGATCTCGATCTGGAACAGTTACAGCGTTATCTGGAAAAACGCAATATCCTCAAATACTCACACGACATCAAGGCTGCGGTCGAACGAGCCGCTGGTATCGTCAGCAATATGTTGAATTTTAGTGCGGTTTCACAGTCGTCCAACGCTCGCTGCACTGTCAGCAGCATCGTCGAAACCTGTCTGGCCCTTATAAACAATGATTTCGAACTGAAGAAACAATACAATATCAGCAATGTCAAAATATGCGTCGATATTGAAGAAAATCTGCCCCTGATCGAGGTCAACAAATCCGAAATAGAGCAGGTCATCTTCAACCTGCTGAAGAACGCGGTTCAGGCGATGAATACGGATAAAATCGAACGAACTCCACAACTGTTCATCAAGGCGGAGCAAATTGCCCATTGGATTAAAATCTCGGTCCAGGACAACGGGCCGGGTATGGATGAAGCGCGACAAAGACGTATATTTGAACCCTTCTATACCACCAAAGCCCCCGGTGTGGGTACTGGTCTTGGGCTCTCGGTCTCTTACTACATCATCACCAAACGTCATCAGGGTCAACTTACGGTCAGCTCAGTCGTTGGAGAGGG
>JAKIUS010000446.1 GCA_021647445.1 Geopsychrobacter sp.
GCCATCGCCTGGGCGATGGAACTCTACCAGCGGGGCATTATTGATCAGCAGACCACCGGCGGTCTGGAGCTCATTTGGGGGAACTACCCGGTGATCGAAGAGTTGCTGTTTCTGACCGCCAGGCGCGAAGGGTTCGGTGAGACCATCGCGCTCTCCAGTCGGGCGGTGGAAGAGGGGAAATACCCCGCCGAAGCACGTCAGTATTGCATGGCCTCCAAGGGGCTTTTTCAGTCCGATCCCCATGACGCACGCATCCTCAAGGCCTTCGCCTTAGGCCTGGCGGTCGCCACACGCGGCATGGATCATCTGCGCAACAGAGCGACTCTTGAGATCAACGCACGCATCAATGATGATGCCGCCTTCAAGACCTCCCTTTACGGCGGGGTGGTCGCTCCTGAACCGACCTCTTATATCGGCAAGGAATACGCGGTCAGGCGCTGTGAAAATACCTTTGCCGTCGGTGATGCCCTCGGCATGTGCCGCTTCAATACCAAGCTCTTCAATTCGCCCAATACCCCCGATCTTGAAGACTTCGCCAGCCAGTTGAACGAGCTGACCCACCTCTCTTTCGATGCGGCACAACTGGATGAAATCGGGCGTAACATTACCGGCCTGGAACGGATGCTCAACTTCCGCCTCGGGCTGCGCGCCAAGGATGACGATCTGCCGTCGCGCTGGTTTGAGGAACCGATCAAGGTTGGTCCCTTTAAAGGTGAGAAGATCGATCGGCCGCAGTTTGATGAGCTTAAGCAACGTTTCTACCAGTTGACTGGACTCAACAGCGAAGGTTTGCCCGGCCTCGATTGGCACAGCCGGATTTCTCAACTTGTCACCGGTTACCAGATTCGGGTCAAGTTTCCCCGCGTACTACCCGGAGCCCCGGAACAGGGGATGATTATCGATGAACAGGTCGCTAATCTAGCCGAACTGCGCAAGCTCCTAGTGCGAAAACTGCCTGAGGCAAGCTGTATCCTACAGGATGAAAACCTGAATATAATCCTCAACGGCAAGATGATTCTAGCGGGGGAAGATCGAACCGAGATCCCCTCAGGCAGCGAGGTCTGCCTGATCTCCTACGTCGCTGGCGGATAGTGTTTTGTGCCGCGCGTTGCTCCCTATAGGCCTGCCCTATATAACCACTTCGTATAGATTACATCTCCCCACATATCCTGAAACGCGGCGATAATGGTGTATCGTTGCGCCTGGGTCGTGACATGGGCAAAGCCTGGCATGGTCGCACCGGGGTGGGTTCCCCCTTGAGCGATGGTGTTTTCCAGCGAGCTGAGAGTGTGATGCCAGGAATGTCCAGAACCGTTTAATGGCTGTGGGGAATAGCTGCCATCCTTTTTCGGCCGGTCCCAATCTTTTCCGCCCTGCCCCTGTTCGCCATGACAGCCAGCACAATAGCGGGCGTATAACGGCTGGCCTGACTTGACCTGCTGTGGCGTATACCAGCGCTTCGAAGTCGGTTGCGGAGGTGTGCAGCCCCAAATTCCGACCATAAACAACAGTGCCGCACACAAAATGATCATTTTTTGTTTCATATTTTTTGCCTCATTAAGGGCCAATATTGGTTACGCAATAGAGTGTAACCTGCTTTAACGATAATTTCTCCACCTTCCCGGAACCGTCCCAGTTTTGATTTCCATAACGTTTCCTGGTTAGTTACAATCTTCAGACTGTCCCTTCTCCATGAAGGAGAAGGTGGCCGAAGGCCGGATGAGGGGGGCTTTTGCGACCGTCTCCCTCTCACCCTAGCCCTCTCCCTCAGGGAGAGGGGATCATTTTTGTCCATGGCTGAAGATTAGCGCTAATCAGATACGGAGAAGAGTTCCATGTATCGACTCACCATTATCACCGGCTTTGCTGCTGCCCACAATCTGCTGAACTATCAGGGGAGCTGTGAAAATCTCCATGGCCACAACTGGAAGGTTGAAGTGGCCGTGGCCGCTCGCGATCTGGACCAGGCTGGTATGGGAATCGATTTCAAAATCCTTAAAACAACGACCCGGCAGATCCTGGTGCAGTTCGACCATAAATACCTTAATGACCTTGACTGTTTCCGGGCAATCAGCCCTTCCTCTGAGAATATTGCCCGTCTCCTGTTTGAAGAATTGAAAAATCAACTCAACACTGACGATGTCAAGGTTGAGAAGGTCAAGGTGTGGGAATCGGAGAATGCTTGCGCGAGTTACAGTCTCGACTGATAGGGCAAAGTCAGACCAGGCAGCTTGGAACAATATCAATCCATCGGAATGATATTGTTCCAAATCCCGGTATTTCACTTTATTTTCAGTATCTTACCTGTAGCAACCAGTGTCAGCCGGTGCGTATTCGTTCCACTTTCGACTCTGTCTCCTTTTATAGCCGCTTCTCTCATCGTTTAGGCCAGCACCGGACCCAATTTATTTGTTTCGTCCATTCAATCCCTTAACCCCAGTATTTAACGCCGTTTGATTCTTGTCAGGGACGGGCCACAAAACCATTGTAAGACAGAATGGACCTGCTTTTTCTTGAGTTGGCAAGGGCCTTGCTGTAACTATGGAGGAGGAAAACATGCAATCCCAGATT
>JAKIUS010000447.1 GCA_021647445.1 Geopsychrobacter sp.
ACGTGATGTTCTGCTGCGCATGCTTTATGGTGCGGGGATTTCTCTGCTGGTCGGGTTTGTTGCGGTCGGTATTTCGACCCTGCTCGGTATCCTGGTCGGTGCCTTGGCGGGTTTTTATGGCGGTTGGGTCGATGCCATAGTGATGCGTTTTGTCGATATTATGCTCTGTTTCCCGACGTTTTTTCTGATCTTGGCGGTGATCGCTTTTTTGAACCCCTCGATCTGGAACATCATGATCGTCATTGGCATTACCAGCTGGATGGGGGTCGCACGCCTGGTGCGGGCTGAATTTATGAGTCTGCGAGAACGTGAATTTGTCCTCGCGGCCCGAGCCGTTGGGGTCAGTGATATGCGCTTGATTTTTCGCCACATGTTGCCGAACGCCTTATCTCCAGTGCTGGTTTCGGCAACCCTGGGCATCGCCGGTGCCATTCTTACGGAGAGTGCACTCTCTTTTTTGGGCATCGGTGTCCAGCCTCCGACCCCCTCATGGGGGAATATGCTGATCGCCGGTAAGCAGACTCTCGGTTATGCCTGGTGGTTGTCGGTCTTTCCCGGCCTGGCAATTTTGATCACCGTGCTCGGCTATAACCTGTTGGGCGAGGGGATTCGAGATGCTCTCGATCCACGTTTGAAAGATTAACTTATGAATCATCCGGAATTAACTGTAGATTTGACCGCTGAAGAACTGGTGCGACTGCGCTTTACTGCTCTTAAAGAGCAGAACTTTTTATTTCTTTATGCCAGCTATCATCCCCGCTCGCCGTTTCTTGAACTGTTTCCCCATGCCGACATCTATCTTGAATTTGCCGTTCAGAACCTGGCACCTATGCGTCTTTGTGCATCAGAAGTCGGTGCCAGTCGCGCGACCGCAGAGGGGGTGGAACTCATTTGCATGCTGCGCTTTGAACTTGATGGTAAGTTACAGACCATGTACGAATTGGCGCTGTTAGAGCCGATTGAATCCGGTTGGCGCTATCATTCGGCGCAGAAGTTGAGTGCCGAGGATTATCAGGGTGAATTCGCGGCCCTCGAGTTTATCCATTTCGATCATCAATCCCCCAAGGTCAGATTTTAGTCTCCTCAGGATCCACCTATGCCCGAACTTCCCGAAGTCGAAACTGTCAGGCGTGGCCTTGAACCTCGGGTTTGCGGTCGGCGCATCACAAGGGCAGTCTGTCGCGTGGCGAAGTTGCGCCTGCCCCTCGACCCCCAATTGGATGCCCTTGTGCGCGGGCAGAGGATTCATGCCATCACCCGACGGGCTAAATATCTGCTTTTTGGTCTGGATCGAGGGACGCTGTTGTTGCATCTGGGCATGAGTGGAGTGCTGCGCCTGGTCGATCAGGATTGTCCGGTGGTCAAACACGATCATCTTGATCTTCATCTCGATAATCGTCAGCTCTTACGCTATAACGATACTCGTCGCTTTGGCTTACTGCTCTACCTGCAAGGGGAGCCCCTTACTCATCGTTTGTTAAGTCATCTCGGCCCCGAACCCCTGGGCCATGATCTCGCTGAAGACTACCTTTTTATCCGTTCGCGTAATCGAAAACTTGCGATCAAAAATTTCATCATGGACCAGAAGGTTCTGGTCGGAGTGGGGAACATCTACGCCAGCGAAGCCCTGTTTGTTGCCGGCATCGATCCGCGACGTATGGCCGCCAGCCTTAGTCGTAAAGAAGCGTGCACACTGCTCGAAGCGATTCAGTCGATCCTGACCGAAGCTATCGCTGCCGGCGGTACCACTCTTAAAGATTTTCGTCAGAGCGATGGCAAACCTGGCTATTTCAAGCAGCGATTGCAGGTCTATGGCCGCAAGGAGCAAGGCTGTCTGCGCTGTGGTGAGCCGCTCCGCTCTCTGGTGCTTGGGCAGCGCTCGACCTTTTTTTGCCCACAATGTCAGAGGTGAACTGGCATATTCATTCAAACTGCCGCTGAAAGGCATTAAAGGCTGCTTTTAATTCAGCCATTTCTGTTTTCAGTTCGGCAATTTCAACCTCAAGCTTATCGATTCGTTCTTCTTCAGCCCGCACTTGAATTATAGCTGCAGGGGGCGTTGGGCTGATCTTTTCTATCGCTGGTTCTCCGGAGAGCAGTTGGGCGAAGCGTTGTTCCTTGCGGCCTGGTTGACGGGGAAGTTTCATGACCAGCGGCTCTTCCTGTTCCATCAATGTACGCATAATCTCTTCAATCTGTTCGAGACTGTCGATGGCCTGCATACGGCTGGCGCGTTGTCTCAATTCACCGCCAGTTTGAGGGCCGCGCAGCAAGAGTTCGGCTAGCACTGCCATTTCGGCGTTGGTCAAGCGATATTTCCCATACAGGTTGTGGCAGAACTTTGCCGCCCGTCCACCTTCAACCGACTGGATCGCCAATCCCAAAGGCCGCAAGCTCTCCAGTGCTTCGGCCACGATCATTTCGTCAAACTGGACGACCGGCGCGCGGTTCGATTTCTGATTACAGGCGTTAATCAGAGCATTTAATGTCATCGGGTAGTATTCGGGGGTTGCCAACTCTTTTTCGATTAGGCAGCCGAGGACGCGGGTCTCTGCTGGATTTAAATCTCGG
>JAKIUS010000448.1 GCA_021647445.1 Geopsychrobacter sp.
CCTTACCATTGTGGTCACTGGTTTTGATGGTGATGATACCTTTTCCGCCACGACTCTGGACCCGATATTCGCCGATATCGGTTCGCTTACCGTAGCCGTTTTCGGTGATGGTGACCAACGCAAAGGAAGTGTTGTCGGTGACTGATTGCAGGCTGACCACTACGTCATTCCCTTCGAGGTTCATGCCGCGCACTCCGCGAGCCGGTCGGCCCATGGGGCGAACATCGCTTTCTGGGAAACGGATCGATTTACCGTTACGGCTCGCCAGAATCAGATCATGCTTACCATCGGTCAAGCGTGCTTCTATCAGGCTGTCACCTTCATCGATGGTCAAGGCGATAATACCACCAGCGCGTGGGTTAGAATAAGCCATCAGCGCTGTCTTCTTGATAATACCGCGAGCGGTCGCGGTAACAATATACCGATCTTCCTCAAACTCCTTAACTGGCAGAATGGTAGTTACTTTTTCATCCGGGGCCAAAGAGAGTAGATTGACGATCGCCTTGCCGCGTGTGGCCCGACCACCCTGCGGAATTTCGTGGACCTTGAGCCAGTAGACCTTGCCCAGGGTGGTAAAAATCAACACATAGGAGTGGGTTGAAGCAACAAACAGATTCTCGACGAAATCCTCATCTTTGGGCCGGATTCCGGTTTTGCCTTTGCCGCCGCGCCGCTGAGCACGGTAGAGAGAAACAGCATTGCGCTTGATATAACCACTGTGAGTCACGGTAACCACCATGTCTTCTTCGACAATCATATCTTCAAGGGTCAAGTCGGCGCTGCGGTCGAGAATCTCTGTACGGCGTGGATTGGCAAACCGTTCTTTTATCTCAAGTAGTTCTGTCTTTATTATTTTGAGAATTTCTACCTCGCTAGCGAGGATCTCCTTCAAGCGCTTGATCACCGCCATGATCTGCTCAAGCTCATCGATAATCTTGTTCTGCTCAAGACCTGTCAGACGGTGCAGGCGCATTTCGAGGATTGCCTGGGCCTGGATATCGGAGAAGGCGAAACGCTCTATCAGGCGCTGTTTCGCCTCGGCCGGATTGGCACTGGTCTTGATGATCTTAATAACCTCGTCGAGGTTTTCCAGCGCCAGTTTCAGTCCCTGCAGAATGTGAGCACGGGCTTCAGCTTTTTTAAGCTCAAAAACGCAGCGCCGAGTAACAATCTCACGCCGGTGGTCAACAAAAAAGTCGAGGACCTCACGCAGGTTGAGAATTTTCGGCTGGCCGGAAACAATAGCCAGCATAATGATCCCGAAGGATGACTGCATGGCGGTCATCTTGTAAAGCTGATTGATGATGACTCCGGGCACCGTATCTCTTTTCAGTTCGATGCAGATGCGCATGCCTTCGCGATCCGATTCGTCGCGCAGATCACTGATACCTTCGATCTTCTTGTTTTTAACCAGATCGGCGATCTTTTCTATCAGCCTGGCCTTGTTGACCTGATAGGGGATTTCGGTGACAATGATTGCTTCACGACCACTGCGCCTATCAACCTCAACCAAGGCACGGGCACGCATCTGTATAATTCCGCGACCATTCTTGTAGGCTTCGTGAATACCCTCCTTACCGTTGATAAAGCCGTAGGTAGGGAAATCTGGACCGGGTATTTTTTCGATTAACTCATCCAAAGACAAGCGTGGATCTTCAATTATTGCCACCAGCCCATCGATTACCTCACCAAGATTGTGCGGCGGTATCTTGGTGGCCATGCCGACGGCAATACCTTCGGACCCATTAACCAGCAGATTTGGGTATTTACAAGGGAGAACCAGCGGCTCTTCCAGAGAATCATCATAGTTGGGGCCAAAATCGACCGTCTCTTTTTCAAGATCAGCGAGCAATTCGTGAGAAAGCTTAGCCATACGAATTTCGGTATAACGCATCGCCGCCGCAGAATCGCCATCGACCGATCCAAAGTTCCCCTGGCCATCAACCAGCGGATGACGCATGGAGAAATCCTGTGCCATGCGGACGATTGTATCGTAAACCGCAGTGTCACCATGCGGATGGTATTTACCGATGACATCACCGACTACGCGGGCCGATTTTTTGTACGGCTTATTAAAATCGTTACCGAGGTCATGCATCGCGTAAAGGACTCTCCGGTGCACCGGCTTAAGGCCATCACGCACGTCGGGTAGAGCCCGGCCGACGATGACGCTCATCGCATAATCCATATAGGATTTGCGCATCTCGTCGACAATGTTGACTGTGACTTTGTTATGTTCTGTCAGCATCCATATCCTCCAAAACTTCCCTGCTTAAGGAAGCGGGATTTAATTCTTAGCGAAAAGTCTAAACGTCGAGGTTGGCAACGTTGAGAGCATTTTGCTCGATAAATTCGCGGCGCGGCTCAACTTGATCACCCATCAGCACGGTAAATATTTCGTCGGCCCGTACAGCATCTTCGATGGTCACCTGCAGCAGTACTCGTTTTTCCGCATCCATGGTGGTTTCCCACAACTGCTCCGGATTCATCTCGCCAAGACCCTTATAGCGCTGAATATACTGGCCCTTTTTTGCCCGGGCGAGAAACGTTTCCAGCAACTCCTTGCGAT
>JAKIUS010000449.1 GCA_021647445.1 Geopsychrobacter sp.
GTTGTAGATCTCTTTGTCGCTTAGGTCCGAGCCATCCCCGTCGATCATTCCCTTGCTGATCGCTTTCTCGACAATTTTATCGCGGTTGAGGCCCCGACCGTTATCCTTGACCGTGACCCAGACCTCACCCTCTTCATGACGGGCACAGAGAGTGACGGTGCCTTTTTCATCTTTCCCTGCTGCGACACGTTCATCGGGAGGTTCCAGCCCATGATCCAGGCTGTTGCGTAACAGGTGAACCAGCGGATCGGTAATGGTTTCGATGACGGTCTTGTCGATTTCGGTCTCCTCGCCGATCAACACCAGTTCGACCTTTTTGCCTGCCTTGGACGAAATGTCATGGACCAGACGGATCATACGCCGGAAGAGTCCGGCAACCGGAATCATGCGGATGGTCATGGCCATTTCTTGAAGTTCTCGCACGAGTTTCGACATGTGTTGACCCGCTTTATTGAAATTTTCTAGCTCCATCCCTTTTAGATCAGGATTATTGATCAGCATATTCTCGGCGATAACCATCTCACCGATCAGGTTGATTAGGTTGTCGAGTTTTCCAAGGTCGACACGAATATCCTGTTTTTTAATCGTGACAGATCTCTTTGCCGGAGCCTTTGCTTCCTGTTTTTGTTGTTTTTGAGCTGTCTGTTGCTTTTTGAGTGCTGCACTGACTTGTTCAGTTGAGGCTATGCCTTGGTCGATCAAAATTTCACCTACCGGTTTATTCTGGGTTTCAACGGCGGCGGTAACATGTTTCACCTCAACCCCTTCTTCAACCAGGATTTCCCCTAGCATGGGGGGTAAAAGTTTTTGTAAATCGGCCAGATGATCTTCAAGGTTGGGAATAGTTGCCTCACGGTCTTCGCTGATTTCGGCGACCGCAGTTTGCAGTAGATCAAGGGCGGCAAGCAGGGTATCTGCAGGATTGTCGGCGGCTAGAGGGCTACCCGACTTGGCGCGATCCAGCACCGTCTCCATTTGATGAGCAAGTTTTTCCATTTCTGAAAAGCCAAAGAACCCACAATTGCCCTTAAAGCTGTGCATGTTTCGGAAGAGATCGGCTAGTGCCTCGGGATCATGCTCCTTTTCTCCCCAGGTGAGCATGCCTTGCTCGGCATTTTGTAGAAGTTCAATCCCTTCGGTCACAAAGCTTTGGCGCATCTCGTCATTAATCTCGAGTTGCGGCAGCTCTGCCGCTAGGCCGACTTCAACCGTCTGATCGATTGCCGGAGCATCCTCTTCCTCTTCGCCCCCGTTTTTAGCCAGTTCGATCGCCTGATGCAGTTGCTCGGCCATCACATCGGCGGCGCTGACCATCTCGTCGTCGTTATAGTTGCTTTCGACCGTATCCAAAGCCTCTTTGGCAAAGTCGCAGGCTAAGCAGAGCAGGTTGACGTGATCAGGAACCAGGGTGATCTCGCCGTTACGGATAAGATCGAGCAGATTCTCAGCAGCGTGCGCCACGCGGGTCATATGGTCGAACTCGAGAAAACCAGCACTTCCTTTCATGGAGTGAAAGAGGCGGAAGATGGCGTTCATTACTTCTGAGTCACTGTTTTCACCAAGTTCGATAATCTGTGGCTCGAGCTGCTCGATCATGTCCCGGCTCTCGGTAATGAACTCCTGGATTATTTCAATTTGGTCGTCGTCGATTTCTATAGCCATGGTTTCCCATCCCGAAAATGCGGTTGAGTCTCTGCGGTAGCAGGGAGTAGCTTTTATTCATGAGTCGAGCGTTAATTATAGCGAGACTTGGTTTGCAAGCAAGCAAAACTTAGAAAAAAATAATTACAAAATTTTATTTTCCTTAGATGTCAAATATTACTTGATACTTAAGGGTCATCGGCCACACTTATTTAGCGGCGGATCAGTGGCGCATAACCGTCGCGATCCTGTTTGATGATGTGGCTGATCAGCCAGTCTTTTAAGAAACTGAACACTTCGGTTGCTGATAAGTTTTCATCCCCTTTAATTTTTTCGGCGTAGTCGGCGACAGTCGCGACAAATGTTTTATGGATGCGCTGATGCTCACTCAGGCCAGGATAGCCGTGGCGCCGCATTAAATCTTCTTCATCGCGGAAGTGGGTCAGGGTGTAATTGACCAGTTCGTCGACCACTGTAGCAATTTCGATTTTATTGCTCCCCTGTTTCATTGCAGCGAAAAGCTGGTTGATTAGAGCGACCAGTCGGCGATGTTGTTCATCTATTTCAGGGATGCCGGTGTTCAACTCTTCTCGCCAGCGGATTAAATTGCCGCCGGTATCGCTGCCCGCCAATACAAAACGGTTGAGCATGTCAGCGAGCTGGCCTGCCTGGCTTGCGAGTTCTTCGCTGGTCGCCGCGCTCTCTTCGGCGCTGGCGGTATTTTGCTGGATCACCTGATCGATTTGTGAAAGGCCGGTGTTGATTTGTCCTATCCCTTCGGCCTGTTCTTGACTGGCGGCAGCAATTTCACTAACCAGATCCGAAACCTTGGTAATGCCGTTGACCACCCCTTCAAGGGCTTCGGCGGTTTTTTCAGCGACCAAGGTGCCAGTCGTTGCTTTTACCACAGAACCTTCGATCAG
>JAKIUS010000450.1 GCA_021647445.1 Geopsychrobacter sp.
ATCGAACATCGAACCTCGAACATCGAACATCGAACATCGAACATCGAACCTCGAACCTCGAACATCGAACATCGAACCTCGAACCTTCATTTATGGAGTTCCCTATGGCAGAAGCGGCCGTTAAAGTCAGTGAAAAACCCGCCGAGAAGGAGATTCTCCTCTCGGTCAACAACATCGAAGTGGTCTACGACGAGGTTATTCTGGTGCTGCGCGGCATCAGCCTCGACGTCCCCAAGGGCGAACTGGTCACCCTGCTTGGCCCAAATGGCGCCGGCAAATCAACCACGTTAAAGGCGATATCCGGCCTGCTCAAGACTGAGGATGGCGAGGTCACTCGCGGCGCAATCACCTTTAAGGGAGAGAGTATCGCCAACAGCGCCCCGGACGAGATTGTGCGCCGAGGAATCTTTCAGGTCATGGAAGGACGGCGGATTATTGAAGATATGACGGTCATCGAAAACCTCAAACTCGGAGCCTTTACCCGCAAGGATCGCGGTGCGATCAAGGGGGATATCGAGAAGGTTTTCCATTATTTTCCACGCCTAAAAGAACGCACCGGTATGGCGGGCTATCTCTCCGGCGGTGAACAGCAGATGCTCGCCATCGGTCGCGCGATCATGGCGAAACCCGAGATGATCCTGCTCGATGAACCCTCCATGGGCCTCTCTCCTCTGCTGGTTAAGGAGGTCTTTGAGATCATCCGCAGCATTAATCAAGAACAGGGGATCACTATGCTGCTGGTCGAACAGAACGCTAACATGGCCCTGCACAGCGCCAACTACGGTTACGTCATGGAATCGGGCAAGGTCGTCCTCGATGGCACGGCCGAAGAGCTGCTCAACAATGAAGATATGAAGGAATTCTACCTCGCCGGCGGCGACAAAGAGCGCAAATCATTCAAGAATTTGAAATCGTATAAACGGCGCAAGCGCTGGATGTAAGGGCGCGGCCGAGGGACTCTCGGCCACCTTGGCGTTTATGGATTTGTCTTTCCCTGTGTCCTCAGTGGCTCTGTGGTGACCTCGGTTATCTTCGTGTCCTGTCCTTCGGGGTGAGATTTCAATAACGGAGAACCCATGTCAAAACACTACGACAACCTAGAGATTCGTTCCGCAGAACAACGCGAAACCGATCTGTTCGCGCAACTGGGCAAACAAATTGATCATGCCAAGTCGAGTGCACCGGCCTTTACCGAGACCTTGGCCAATGTCAACGGTAGCGACATAAACGACCGTGCGGCTCTGTCGCAACTGCCGCTGCTGCGTAAGAGTGAACTAATCGAACGCCAGCAGGGTCAGCCGATCTTCGGTGGCCTAAGCGGCATTGCAGCCCCACAACTCTGCCAGATTTTCGCCTCACCGGGACCAATTTTCGAACCAGGTTCGACCCGCCCAGATTTTTGGCGTTTCGCCCGTGCCCTACATGCCGCAGGTTTTCGTCGCGGCGAGATCGTCCACAACTGCTTCTCTTATCATTTCACCCCGGCGGGCATGATGTTCGACTCCGGAGCACGAGCCTTAGGTTGCGCCACGGTCCCAGCTGGCGTCGGCCAGACCGAACTGCAGGTGCAGACCATGACCCATGTACAACCCCAGGGCTATGTCGGCACCCCCTCATTTCTAAAACTGATTTTTGACAAGGCGGATGAAATTGGGGCCGAGCTCTCCTGCCTCAAAAAGGCCCTGGTCTCCGGTGAGTACCTGCCGCCTAGTCTGCGAGCTGCGATGGCCAAACGCGGAATCGCGGTCAGCCAGTGCTACGCCACCGCCGATCTCGGCCTCATCGCCTACGAGTCGGAAGCCTTGGAGGGGATGATCATTGATGAAGGGATCATCCTTGAGATCGTACGCCCCGGCACCGGCGAACCGGTGACTGAAGGGGAAGTCGGCGAACTGGTGGTCACCAGCCTCAACCCAGACTATCCCCTGATCCGCTTCGCGACCGGCGACCTGTCGGCCATTCTGCCGGGACCAAGCCCCTGTGGTCGCACTAACCAACGTATCAAGGGTTGGATGGGCCGCGCCGACCAAACCACCAAGATCCGTGGCATGTTTGTTCATCCTGAGCAGGTCGCAGCCATCCTCAAGCGCCACCCGGAACTGTTGCGAGGACGGCTGGTGGTGACTAGAGTTGATGAGCAGGATGCTATGTGCCTGCGGGTCGAGATTGCCGGCAACGCTCCTGCGGGATTAGATACTGCGGTTATTCAAAGTATCCGTGAGCTGACCAAACTGCGTAGCGAGGTCGAATTTGTTGCGACAGGCAGTCTGCCGAACGACGGCAAGGTGATCGATGACCAGCGACCGATTGAGACTTGAGCGCGTTTCTTAAACATTAAGACCGTCGGGTTTCGGCCCGACAGCCGACATCATTTTCTTTGAATCGCAAAGAAAACGAGGCAAAAGAAACTCTTTTTTATTTCTGTCGCATTGAGCTGGTACTGCGTTGAAACTCTCGAGGTTAGATACCTTAACAACGCTCTTAAGCACTGATGGACCTGAAAACTTAAGGACCCCGGCTCGCAAGCTCACACGGGTTAAACGGTCGCAACCGTGGGAG
>JAKIUS010000004.1 GCA_021647445.1 Geopsychrobacter sp.
CCTTGTAAATAGAGGTTTAAGTTCAATGACAATTGAAATTCTATGCTGTCACCCAGAAGGACTCCATAATCTCTTCTATCTCTAGGGGGAGATATTCTTCCCGTTGAAGACATTTCCGGTAGTTCTGCAGCACCCTAGCGGCCATTGCAGGTTTTCCCGCCTGGACATGCAAATGGTATAGCCCCTGCACCAGATCATGCGCTGTCGGATTGACCAGAAGCGCACCGCTCAAAACCTCTTCAGCATCATGCACACGGTTGTGTGCGGCAAGAATCCCCGCCCACAGATTTGCCGTTTCCAGATAGAGGTTCTCCAACTCAAAACGTGCCGCATCGACGATCTCATTTGACGGGAGGTTGGGCAAAGGCTTTCCCGACCATGCCGCCATTGCCTGATGCAGCTCATTTTCAGCCTGCCACAAGCACTCTTGTTGCGCACTTTTCAGACCCGAAAGAGCGAAACGCCTAAACCGTTGTGCATCAATTTCGACATTTCCCAACCGGAGAAGACCCCGGTGCAGATAAAGATAAGATTTGACCGGATGCGGGGCGACGAGCGGGGCCAGAACTTTCCGCAAGCGTGACAGCATGGTATCGAAGTTAGAGCGCGCTTTTGCCTCTGGACTCTCCGGCCAGAGCATCACTTGCAGCTGCTCCTGACTCAGGCAGTTTCCGGACGAGACCAGCAGAAGGGCGAGACATTGCCGCTGAATCGGGCTAAAATTTGCTTCATCGGCAACCTTGCTCCTCTCCATATAAAGTTCAAACCGACCCATCATTCTTATTTCAACGATCGGCAGTGGTGCCTTTGCTCGACTCAGGCAACAATCAAGTCGCTTTCTCGCCAGATCTTGAGCAAAGTCCGCCTGAACGCCCCAATCGACAGCGGCTTGCAAAACCACCTGCACAATTTCGGGCAGCCAGCCGAAAAAATATCCAAAGTTGTGACGTTTCATCTGTGTCAGCGCAACAGAGAGATCCTCCTTGGCCTCATCTTCACGCCCCATTTTCATAAAGAGAAAAGCGCGATTAAAATGAACGGCAGCAAGCAAGTGGTCTTCTTGCATAACCATCACAATTTCACGCGCGTCATTAAAGAAATTTTGAGCCACAGAATAGTCGCCGATAAGAGTATAGGTGGTTCCTAATATATGCAAATTCAACGCATCGAACCTACCGCTGCCGACCTCAACCCGCAACCTGCGAGATTTTTCCGCAGCTGCGATGGCGGCTGCGCGATTACCCTCAACCGCTTCAACAAGTGCCAGAAAATGTAAAATCTGGCTACGTTGATGCGGGATAGCTCCAGCCCCCCTTGTCTGCAATCCGGTTTCGATTGTCTTTCTTGCCTCGAGATATTGCCCTCCAGCCAACTGCAAATTGATATCGTAGATAGCCAGAAATGGCGCGATGACGCTGAGCGCTGTCAAACTTTTACCTGCAGAGTTAAGCAGCCACTCTTTTTTCCGTTGATAATTTCCAAAATCACCCGTCATGATTAACACACTGATCTGGGCAACAAGCAAACCTAGCTTGTGTTCCAGACTGACACGAGGGCTACCGAGAAGCGGCAATGACAATTCCATTTCCTCATGAAACGCATGCCAGTTGCCGACAAAAGAATAACGATAACAATTAACAATACGTAACGGAGCAAGATAATTCGGCAGGTCTAGATTTTCGGCTGTATCAAGAGCTATTTTTGAATAAAACTCTATCTTGCCGGCATCAAATTCAAAAAAACAGTAGCCACCTGCTATCGCATTGGCAAAACGCATCAAGGGAATTTGATCAAGTCCGTCTTGCTGAACAAGGAACAATTCTTCTAGTCGTAGCAGATGAGGTCGACCTAAATTGTGCCGACCATCGACATACAGATGGTAATGGATAAATTGTGCCAGAACGAGCATTTCCCCCCATTCATCACCCTGAGCTAAAAACACGGTTCTGGCTTTTTCGTAAAATTGATAACTTAGGTTGGGATCCGTATTAAGGCTTAAGATACCGGAGTACAGACAGAGCCAGGCGCTGTCATCTGTAACATCCTGAGGAATCTGCCTCAACATTACAGCAAGTGTCGCGGTCTGATTTATGGCAATCAGCCCCATCCCAACTTGGCGCAACACCTGCTCAGCTGTCGCAAAATCTTCTGCTTGCAGAAAATACTTAATGGCTTGCACATATTCTTTCCTGCCTACGTAATAGCCGCCAATTCTATGCAATAATTCATGTTTATCTTCAAGCGACATAAAATCAGGCACCTTTTTCAAAAGAGCTTCCCTAAAGAGGGCGTGAAAAATGAAAATGTCTAATTCTCCGCCGAGCTGCCGGACAAAAAGATTTTTTTCAACCAAACCTCTTAACGATTTCCCAATTTTTTTATCACCAGTAATAATTTCTGCTAACTGAAGAGGAATTTCCTCCATCAGAGCAAGTCTCGCCAAACGGCCGATCAAACTATTTTCAAAAGTGCTGAATGTCTCCTGCTCAAAAAAACCACTGATCTCATCTGTATTTGTCAACTTGCCGATATTCATCAACTTTGGGGTTTTATTTTCCTTCTGATGCCTCATCCGCTCACCAAGCAAAAGAAGTGCCGCAAGCCAACCAAGAGAGATATCAGCCAACGAATTTACTTCACTTTTTGACACAGGAACTTGAAGATACTCATTGAACAAGCGCGCAATTTCCGTTTTTGTAAGCAATAATGAATCGTTTGTGATGGATAAAGACGTTGTTGTCGGCAGGCCTATTCCATGTCTAGAAATGAGTAAAAATTTCATCATTGGCGGGCTGAATTCTATTAATTTTGTCAAGACAGAATTGGCGGCAGAGCTATTTCCTATGAGATGAAGGTCATCAAAGGCAAAAACACACGGATCTTGTAGCTTGTCAGAAATTTCTGCAGTCAATGCATGTAGTAATGGAGGAAGGTTCTCTTGCGATATCCCCCCAGAAGCGACCATCTGGTCATAAAATGCCGTGTCGAATTCAGGATGTTTTCTTTTGAGTCCCGATAGCAGTGCGGCGAGGAAGAAGACAGGATCGGCATCTTCTTTGGTAATCTGATACCAGACAAAAGGAAGTCGCAAATGCTCGAGAATTTGCGCAGCAAAAATTGTTTTTCCTTGTCCAGCCTGAGCTTGGACAAGAATAACCTTCTCATCATCTAGGCCTTGTCCGGATAACTTGTTGAGCAAATTGTCCCGAGAGAGAAAACTCTCTGGGCTAACGGTTGGGGCAATAAACTTGTTGTCCTGTGCAAAATTCATTGTTTTTGCTCCCGGCATTGTGGTCATCCCTTGCACTGGGGAATTTACGGCAAAAGAGAACACGGCACGCTGAACCGAACATAAAAAAACCTGCCTAAGCTTACGCAAAGACAGGTGTCAGCATCCCCCTCAGAATGATTTTTACTTGGGAAATATCGACGCTATCTTCGGCAGTCTGGCAACCCACAAATTTTATACAATTTGGGCCCATGACTTTGCGCTAGAGGATCACTCCTCTTTTGCTCTTATCGAACAGCGTTATATAATTAATGAGAAGAATAGAGCGGGGACCAAAAGCGAGTCAAGCTTTTAATAATACGTCAAACAAGTAAAAACCGACCCAACCTCCTGAACTATAGCAATAATGCCGCAGCAACCTACTGCCGCACCAGGCGTAACAGGCGCGGCTCGCGCGCACAATTGGTGCGAAAGGGGTTGATATCCAAGCCGCCACGGCGGGTATACCAGGCTTGCACACTGAGTTCTTGCGGCTGACAATAACGCTTGATATCAACAAAGATCCGTTCGACGCACTGTTCGTGGAATTCGTTGTGCTGACGGAATGAAATCAGATAACGCAGCAAGGCTTCGCGGTCGATCCTGGCCCCGCGATATTCGATGAGGACCGAGCCCCAGTCGGGCTGATTGGTGACCAAGCAGTTGCTCTTGAGCAGATGACTGTGCAGAATTTCAGCGACCGGACTATCGGCATCGGCCTTCAACCCGGCGGGTTGTAGTTGATAGTTATCGAGCGGCAAATCGAGGTCATCCAGACAGTCGCCCGGCAAGACTGAGAGACGCGGTTCGGCGTCATCGAGTGTCATCAGTTCAACCCCGACCGGCCTGCCGCTGGCGACGGAAAGATCCGTCACCAGGGTCTGTTGCATGACAGTCCAACTATTAAGCGCGGTCTGGTTGAAGGAGTTCAGATAGAGTTTGAACGACTTCGATTCGATCAAAAAGGGCGACTCGCAGTCAAAGAAGAAACGCGCCATGGCAACCTGCGGCAGCCCCCGGCTATTCAGCCAGGAGAGCTCATAGCCGTTCCAGAGATCGGTGCCGGAAAAAGGCAGGGGTTTCGACACGCCGATTTCGGTGCGCTTGAGTTGGCGCGGAAAAGGACACAGCAGTGTCGGATCATACTGCGAAACATAGGCGGTCGCTTTGCCAAGGGGGATATGCTGGCTGTAGTCGTTCAAGGCACTTCTTCTTTCATTTAACGGATTAGAAGTGCGCAGTTTCCGCCACCTGGCAACGCTTGTCAACCGGGTCCCTCTTCCCTGAAGCGAAAGCCTCAACCACCCCGGATGTAATTTTCCAGCTGTCCGATAATAAATTCTTTCTCGGCGATGCTCGCCTTGACCAGATCACCGATTGAAATCAGCCCGACCAACTTTTCACCATCAAAAACCGGCAGATGGCGACAACGTTTTTCGGTCACCACCGCCATACATTCTTCGACTGTTTGCTCTGGACGCGCATAACAAACATTCGCTGGCATAATCGCCCGCACCTTGGTCAAGGGGGAGGAGAGCCCGTGCAAAATCACCTTACGGGCATAATCACGCTCCGAGAGCATTCCGACTAACTCTCCAGCCTCCATCACCATGAGTGCGCCAATATTTTCACGAGCCATCAAGTCGAGGGCATTCAACACCGTATCTTCGGCCTCGATGCTCAACATGCTATCGCCCTTGGTACGTAAAACATCCCTGACTGTCTTTATCATGGCTGACTCCTTTTGGTTGGCAACATTTCAATTTAATTAGAGCTTATCGAAGGGAAGAGGCTTGTCAACGTCAGCGCAACGACTAAAAGTCAATGCTTATGAACCACTTGAAAAAGACTGAAAAAATCAAGCGCCCGTCATTCCCGCGTAGGCGGGAATCCAAAAGTTACCGGGGACGGCTCAAAAGCTGGATCCCCGTTTTCACGGGGATGACGACCCGCTAAAGTCGACCATACTTATTTACAATTTTCACTTGCCTTTAAAGACCCCTTTATGATATTGAGAATCAACTTTAGAATTCCGTGTAGGAGTTGGACACATAAAAGCACAGGTTGTCTGATGGTTTGGAACCACTTCGATCCTGTTGATCAGAGTGGTTTTGTTTTATGTCCGACGCCCCTGCACGGCACCGGTCCCCAACAAGAACCGGGGATGCAAAGGAGTAGTAAGATGGCTGAAGGTACAGTAAAATGGTTTAACGATTCCAAAGGCTTCGGATTTATCGAGCAAGAAGGGGGCGCCGATGTCTTTGCCCATTTTTCCGCTATCCAGAGCGAAGGCTTCAAGTCTCTCGCCGAGGGCGAACGCGTCACTTTTGACGTCGTTGAAGGCGGCAAGGGTCCTCAAGCTGCAAATATTCAAAAAGCCTGAGTCAGACCTCAAAACAGCATGATACAAAAAGGGCCGGGTTTTACCTGGCCCTTTTTCTTTTTAGGGATATCAAGCAGCCTGTCTGACTATCCATGAACTGGCTGCAAATCCGTCTGTTTGGTCCAAATTTCAGCTCCTTTTCGACCAATAGCTATGGCTATTAGTCTCAAATGAGCTGAAATCTGACCTCAAACAACCAAATTTTCGCTTCAGTCCTGATAGTCTGACAGGCTGCAAGGTAAATTGTCGATGAAGCGACCAACTTTTCTAAATCGAATAAACCTCTCCTATGCCCTTTACGACTGGGCCAATTCGGCCTTTGCGACCACCGTAATGGCGGGCTTTTTTCCGGTCTTCTTCAAACAATACTGGAGCCTTGGCAGCGATGCGACCCTCAGCACCGCCCGTCTCGGTTTTGCTCATGCTGCAAGCGGATTGCTGCTCGCCCTCATCGCTCCGCTGCTCGGTGCCATTTCCGACTGCGGGCTGCATAAAAAACATTTTTTGCTTTTTTTCACCCTCTGCGGTGCCCTCTTCGCCAGCGCACTCGGCTTCATTGGCCAGGGCCATTGGCAACTGGCGATATGGGTCTATATTGTTGCTGCTCTTAGTTTTAGCGGTTCCAACCTGTTCTCTGATTCACTCCTGGTTGATGTCGCACCACCCGAACAGAGAACTTTTGTTTCGACCCTCGCCTATGCCGCAGGTTATCTCGGCGGCGGGCTTCTCTTTGCGCTGAATGTCGCCATGACTCTTAAACCAACGTTCTTCGGTTTAAGTGGCTCGACTCAGGCGATCCAGCTCTCCTTCTTGTCGGTCGGGGTCTGGTGGCTGCTGTTTGGCTTGCCGATTCAGTTTACGCTCCCCGGATCAAAATCCCCGCAAAAACTGGGGATTAAGATCATCCCCACCGCATTCAAACAACTCGCCACAACCTTCGGTGAGATTCGCCACTATCGTCCCATTTTACTCTTTTTGATCGCCTACTGGCTCTATATCGACGGCGTCTACACCATCATCAAAATGGCCGTTGATTACGGACTCTCCCTCGGCTTGCATTCCAGCGCGCTGATTACGGCGTTGCTCATCACCCAATTCATCGGGTTCCCAGCCGCCCTGTTTTTCGGTTGGCTGGCGAAACGCATCGGCCCGTTTGCCGCTATCCGCATCGCCATCGGGGTCTACCTGGGAGTAACGATCTACGCCGCCTTTATCCACAGTGAATTTGAATTTTATCTCTTGGCAATAACCATCGGTTTGGTTCAGGGGGGGATTCAGGCCCTTTCGCGGGCAACCTTTGCGAATATGATTCCAGAGAATAAGAGCGCCGAATTTTTCGGTTTTTACAATATGGTCGGCAAATTTGCCGCGATTATCGGCCCGGCATTGATCGCCACGACCGGCTTACTTGCACGTCAGGCGGGTCTAACAGAAACAGACGCGACCCGCATGGGCATCTCTTCCATCGCGATTATGTTTATCGCCGGCTGGCTGTTGCTTGGGCGGGCAACTCAGCAGTCTGCCAGACAGAACAAGGACTAAGACATATGGGCAATAACCTGATTTTGATCGGCATGCCCGGTGCGGGAAAAAGCACCGTCGGCGTGCTGCTGGCCAAGCAGTTGGGTCTCGACTTCATCGATACCGACCTGGTTCTGCAACGCCAGGTCGGACTGCGCCTGCAACAACTGATTAACCTCAGGGGCTTACACAACTTTCGAGCCGCCGAAGAGCAGATGCTGCTCTCTCTCGATTGTGACCATGCGGTCATCGCCACTGGCGGTTCGGTCATCTATTCCGAACCCGGCATGCAGAGACTAAAAACTCTGGGTCGAGTGGTCTACCTGAAGATCGACCTTCCTCAATTGACCCAACGAATCGCGAACATGGGGCAACGGGGACTTATGAAACAAGCAGGTCAGAGTTTTGCCGACCTTTATGCCGAGCGCACCCCGCGTTACCGCCGTTTTGCCGATATCGAGGTCGATATCAACGGCCTGGGAACGGAGGCCGTTCTGCAAAAAGTCGAAAAACAGCTCCACACAGGTTAGACTGTCAAAGTGAGCACTCTCGACGCTTAAGGAATCAACATGCAGATTGAGTTTAACGAATTAGTCAAAAAGGGGATTGACGCCTTAGGCCGGGGCGAAGTCCAGAATGCCCTTGCGCTGCTGGAGCGAGCCGCCGCGCAGGCAACATCTCCCACCCTTTTATCCAATCTTGCCTACTGCCGAGCCCATGAACGCGGTCAGCTCAAATCCGGTCGCCGTACTTGCGAAGAGTTGATCTATAGTGACCCGGACAACCTCTTTCATCATCTCAACCTGGGGCGCATTCTGCTGCTTGAAGGCGATCGCAGTGCGGCCATAGAGGCCTTTCGGGACGGCATCAAGATAGAACCTCACCCGCAGATCATCCACGAGCTGAAACTTCTAGGAGTCCGAAAACCTCAAATTTTCAGTTTTTTAAACCGGGAAAACCCTCTTAATAAATACCTTGGGCTACTCAGCCCCGGCACAAAATCCCGCAAACTTGACAGAAACAGCAGTCGCGCAGATAATAGATGACATCTTTGGTCGTATTTATGCGAGATGCTCATGAGAACTTTGATTGCAATACTGTTGCTGACACTTTCCACTAAGCCTTCATGGGGATTACTTCTTCAAGGCGCGCGTCAACTCACGATCCAGCTGATTGGCAAACGCCTGACGGTCGCCTTGTCCGAAACTCGCCGGTCCGCCGGTCTCAACACCATTGTTGCGCAACTCTTCCATAAAGTTCCGCATGGAAAGCCGCGCGCCGATATTTTCGACGGTAAAAATTTCGCCACGCGGATCGAGTGCAACCCCACCTTTTTCAATCACTAGCGAGGCCAGTGGGATATCTGCAGTCACCACCAGATCCCCGGCAACCAGCAGTCGCACAATCTCGGCATCGGCAACATCGGCCCCCGCTCCGACCTGCAGCGTGCGGATAAAATGCGAGCGCGGCACGCTGATCGGCTTGTTCGCAACCAGAACCATCTCTATCTGACGTTTGTCCGCCGCACGAAAGAGAACCTCTTTAATCACCCGTGGGCAGGCGTCACCATCGATCCATATTGTCATACGATCTTTTCCTCTTGAACTGACGCACAGGTAACAGAATAACCGAAACCTGCTCAGAACCTCATGCTGAATAGTCAGCGTAGTTTTTTACCGCAACCGTATTCGATCCGTCCATCGAGATCGAGAGTCACCCGGATATCAAACATTCTCCTGCTCGCCGTCTCCCAACAATCCCCTGTTTGCAGCAGTAACTTTATGCGATGTCCATCGTTCACGGCAACGATGGTCGTCTGCACCAGGTTGTCATCATTGAAGGATTGAGCATCTAAGAACGACAGCTTCTGCTGCCCATAATCCCCTGCATATACCAACTTCTGATCACTTAACTCGGCAAACCAGCCCGGCTTGGTGCCAGCGGCACGAAATTCTACGCCACGAAAACGGGCGTCCTGCCAAACTTCAGCCCCACGATCTCGAGAACATTGACGCGTTCCCTGTCTGGCAATCGTCAATTCTGCTTGATCACCATTGATTAGCAATTCAACATTCTTAGCCTTGAATAAACGGCCAACGCGTGAAGGGCGGCGGCTCAATTCTCGCGTCTCCACCGGGAGCATAAGCTGCAAACGACTGCCAGCCTCGCGCGCGGTAAGCAGGCTGCTGTCGTTGCACCGAAAAACCAGGGTCTCCACCGGAACCACCGCCTGCATTCCGGCGCATCCGGTCAATAATAACAGAAGCAAAAACCTCATTTCACCAATGAACTCCCTTAACATTCATTTCGGATATCTGATCATTCAACGTCCAGTAATCGTAGATAATGCCACACAAAAAGAGACCGCCGGTCAGCAGATAGGCAATCGCCGACAACCATTTCTGTTGATAGAAACGATGCAGACCGAAGATGCCGAGAAATGTCAGCAGAATCCAGGCCAGATTGTAGTTAAGCGGTCCAGCAACGAAGGATTCATCCGCCCCCTGCTGCATACCGGGAATAAGCAGCAGATCAACCAGCCAGCCAACAAAGAAGAGTCCCAGGGTGAAAAAATAGATCGTTCCGCTTAAGGGGCGACCGTAATAGAAACGATGCGCCCCAATAAAACCGAAGATCCACAACAGATAACCGATAACCAACGAATGTGATTTCATTCCGCCTCGACGTTCAAGTATTTAGAGTCGGTCTGTTTAAATGTTTTCGGCAGCAAGACCCAGAGACGCCCCTGCTGTTTCATGCGTCCGGCAATCGCACCCGCCTCGGCCCCCATCCCCCAGAAAAAATCAGCGCGCACCCGCCCCTTAATCGCTCCGCCGGTATCCTGAGCGACCATCAGTCGATTCAAGGGCGCGGAACTGTCAGGACGACTACCGGCCAAAAAGACCGGTGCGCCAAGGGGAATATTACGCCGATCAACCGCCAGACTGCGTTCAGCAGAGAGGGGGATTCCCAAAGCGCCGGGGGGCGATTCAATCCCCTTTGCCAGCGTTCGAAAGAATACATAACTCGGATTTTCATCGAGCAGCTTGCGTCCGGCCTCCGGGTTCTCCGCCACCCAACGCCTGATATTCTGCATCGACATCTGGTCACGAGTCATCGCACCACGTTCGAGAAGCAACCTACCGATGGAACGGTAGGGGTGCCCATTCTGGTTAGCGTAATTGATCATCACCTTCTCACCATCCGGCAACAGGATCCGTCCGCTGCCCTGAATGTGCAGAAAGAAGAGTTCGACTGGATCGGCGACCCAGAAGAGCTCGTTGCCGACGAGAGGATTGTCACCCCCATCGATCTCTTCCCGATCGAAGTATGGGACGACGCGATTGCCCTTAAGCCTTCCACGCAGGCGAAAACCCTTCAATTCTGGATAAACCGCGGTCAGATCGATGGTCAACAGATCTATCGGCTGTTTATAGAGTGGGTATTTATAAACAGTATCCGGGCGACGACGACCAGCCAGTTCAGGCACATAATAACCGGTTATGGTGCCGGTTTCGCTACCGTCTTCGTTAATCAGTTGCCAAGGCTTAAAATAATCTTCAAAGAAATGCCGCGCTGCCTGCTCATCACCTGCGCTGATCAGTAAGGCCTGGTCGCAGACCTGAGCCCAGGCTTCCTGCTTGGCGATGGCACGGCAACTGTTGAGAAATGTTTCCAGGGCTGCGGCGGGCGTTGTCTCATGCCACAAGGGCAGATCGGTAAATTCTGCGGAACGCAGAGGCTCGGCCGGAGTCGGTGCTGGCGGAACTGGCGGAACTGGCGGAACTGACGGCTGAATACAGCCGCCGAGCAATAGAAAAAACAGCAGAAACAAGGGCAGCAAGGGTAACTTCATCGGCACTCCAACATCAGCAATGATCGCATTATAACCAACAACCCTGACGGCTGACCAGCAGAGTTGCCGACAGCAACCTGTCTATCAGTCCGGTTCGCAGCTAAAACATATCAAGAGGATCAACATCGACGGTTAAACCGACCCCAGCGGGGACTTTCCAGCGCTCGGCGTAATCGAGCAGGGCCTTCAGCAGTGGGCGATTTTCGGCCTTGAGCAAAACCTGTACTCGGCTCTTACCGCGCAAACGCGCCAATGGGCAGGGGCTTGGCCCCAAGATTTCAGCGGAGCTCCCGGCGGCCAACAGATATTCAACCAAGCCTTCCGCCGCTTTCAATACAGGCTGATCACCGATGCCCGAGAAGACCAGATTGGCCAGGTAGCCTGCCGGAGGGTAACCCAACTCCTGGCGAAAAACGATCTCCTGAGCGTAGAAGCTGGCGTAATCCTGGGCGGCGGCAAACTGCAAGGCGTAATGATCGGGACTGTAGGTCTGGATCAACACCCGACCACCGCCGGTACGCCCGGCGCGCCCCGCAACCTGGGTCAGAAGCGAAAAAGCACGCTCCGCAGCCCGAAAATCGGGGAGATTCAGGACCGCGTCACTAGCGAGAACCCCGACCAGCGCGACTCCGGGAAAATCATGCCCCTTGGCGATCATTTGAGTGCCGACCAGAATGTCGACCTCTCTGGCCATCATCTGACGCACCAGCTTCTGATGCGCCCCCTTGCGGCTGGTGGTATCACGATCCATCCGCGCAATCCGTGCCGCAGGAAAGAGACTGGCCATCTCTTGTGCCAGTCGTTCAGTGCCGAAACCTTCAGGATCGAGTTGAAGCCCTTCACAACGCGGGCACTGTTCCGGCGGGGTGATCCGGTAATCACAATAATGACAGCGTAGCTCGCGGGCATGTTGATGATAGGTCAGGGTGATTTCACAATTGGGGCAGCGGAAGGTCTGGCCACAATCGGCGCAGAGTAAAAAAGGCGAAAAACCTCGCCGGTTGAGGAGCAACAACACCTGTTTTCCCTCGGCAAGGGTCGCTTCAATCTCCTGCTCAAGTTGCTCAGAGATGAATTGCTCTGGCGGCTGACCACTCAGATCGATAAGTTCGACCTGGGGCAAGTCTCCGGCATGGGCGCGGCGCGTCAGTTCGAGCTTGTGCATCTGACCATTGGCGCAACGATAGGCACTGCCGAGTGAGGGCGTAGCACTACCGAGCAATACGGGACAATCGGCCTTCTGCCCACGGAGCAGAGCCAGGTCGCGCGCATGGTAACGGAAGCCCTCCCCCTGTTTATAACTGCTCTCATGCTCTTCATCGACGATGATCAGGCCGGGCCGCTGCAAGGGGGCAAAAATAGCCGAACGCGCCCCAATCACACTATCGATATCATCCCGGGCAATCTGTCGCCAGGCATCAAATCGTTCACCATCAGAGAGCCCCGAATGTAAGACCGCAATACGATAACCGGCCTGCTCAAAACGCGCCCGGAAACGACCGACCAACTGTGGAGTCAGAGCGATCTCTGGCACCAGCACCAAGCCCTGTCGCCCTTGTTTCAAGACTTCAGCGATCGTCTGCAGATAGACTTCGGTCTTGCCACTGCCGGTAACCCCCTGCAGCAAAAAGGAGGTAAAGCTGTCATCTAAAACCGCCTTTGACAGGGATTCAAAGGCGCTCTGCTGTTCTGAGGTCAGAGGCAGCGGTTCATCTGCTGAGATGGGATCAGACAGAAAAGGATCCCGCAGTTTTTCGATTTCGGATTTCACCAGATACTGCTGGCTGACCAGTCGCTCGAGCACCGCATGCGGTGCATCAAATTCGCTGCGCAAATGGCTGAGGCTGGCCTCTTTGGCCTGACGGACAAACTCCAGCACTTCACGCTGCTTAGAGCCTCGTGGCTGCCCCGTCTCCTCGCCCGGCCGATAGAGGGAATCCTTCAGCACCGCAACCCGAGGGACAGCGGACCACACCCCAGCCGGCAGGGCTGAACGCAAGGCCAAACCGACCGGGTAGCGGTAATAATCGGCCGCCCAACAACAGAGTTCAAGCAGAGATTGGTCGAACAGCGGGACTTCATCCTGCAGACCATAAAGCGCTTTAAGCTTGTCGGTACTGCCGCGCCGCAACTTAACCACCACGCCGGTCAAGCGCCGTCGCCCAAAGGGGATCTGCACCCCCAGCCCAAGCAGTATCGAGTCGCAAAGCTCGGCAGGAACCCGGTAGGAGAAGAGCTGGCGCAAGGGAGCAAAGACGGCGATGTCGGCAATCAGTTCAGGCATGACTCGACCAATGTTAACGGAATAATAACTGGGGGAATTCTTTCACAGACAACGGTGTATTTCAACTTTGCCCTGCAGAAGCTGTCATCCGGACAGACCTTTAACAACAGCATTGAGGCATTCGGTCACCCTTTCCCCTTCCCGGGTCAGCTGATAGAGCTTGTGAGGGTTCTGTTTGATCAAGCCTGCATCTTTCAACACCTTGAGGTGAAAATTCATCTTGGTGTGATCTTCAATCTCCAGCTTGCGGGTGATTTCCATGAAGCGTGCTCGCCCAGCCTGCTTGAGAAGCAGAAGAATCTGGCGGCGGATCGCATGCGACAGACTGCCGAATGTATCGTCCATATCAAGCATCTTTTTACAGGACTGAAAACGGG
>JAKIUS010000451.1 GCA_021647445.1 Geopsychrobacter sp.
TATGTTCGCAAAGGGAGTGATCTGCTGGTTAATCTGACCAATGATGCCTGGTTCGGGCGTTCTTCGGCCCCACGACAGCTGCTTGATATGACGCGTATGCGGGCAATAGAAAACCGTATCTGGATTGCCCGGGCCGCCAATACCGGTATTTCTGCCCTGATTGATCCTGCAGGCCAGACCCACGGTGAGACACCCATTTTTGAAACAGTGTCAATGACCGGGCAGGTCGAGTTGGGAGCTCGCCCCAGCCTTTATCGTCGTATCGGTGATTTGTTGCCTTTGATCAGTCTGTTTCTGCTCGGTGCCGGGTTGGTGTGGATTGTTTTTCACCGACGTCAGCCATAATCCGGGTCGTTTACCGAGAAAATTCTCTTGCCTGTTGACAGCCTTCACCCGCTGCCGTATACCTTAATGGAACAGTGTTTTGTCATCGCTAAATATAAGTATTTTCCAATATTTGGCGAGGTTTTTTTTGCGCTGTTCCCGTGGCCGAAACATTGTCTGCGGTTCACTTTATCGAAAAGGTAGACGCCTTTCGATACCACCAACCAATTGAAGGAGGAGAGAAGAATGCGATTTGCAAGATTGATGGCGCTCGTTGCTGCGTTGACCCTGCTGACCAGTGGGCTGGCTTTTGCGGGCAAAGATTTTGATGCGGTTAAAAAGAAGGGTTTCATTCAGGCCGGGGTAAATGGTGGCGTATTCGGGTTCGGTATGCCTGACTCCAAAGGGGTCTGGAAAGGCCTGGATGTCGATACTGCACGTGCTTTCGCGGCGGCGATTTTTGGTGATGCCAGCAAGGTCAAATTTACCCCTCTAACAGCTCAACAGCGTTTTACCGCTCTGCAGTCCGGTGAGATCGACGTTCTTACGCGTAACGCGACCCGCACCTTGAGTCGTGAAACCCAGCTTGGGTTAAACTTTGTGGCTGTTAATTATTATGATGGTCAGGGGTTCATGGTTTCGAATAAACTGGGAATTAAAAGCGCCAAAGAACTTGATGGCGCAACGGTTTGCGTCTTGCCCGGAACTACCACCGAACAAAATGCTGCGGATTTCTTCCGTAACCACAACATGAAGTGGAACCCGGTTGTTATCGAGTCGACCACTGAATTGGCAAAGACTTTCTTTGCCGGCCGTTGTGATGTTTTAACCTCTGATGCGTCTCAATTGGCGGGAACACGAGCCGTTGCTCCGAACCCGAAGGATTATTCGGTTTTACCTGAAATTATCTCTAAGGAGCCCCTGGCTCCGGCGGTACGTCATGGAGATGACCAGTTCAGGGATATTATCGACTTTTCCGTTCTGGCGATGATCAATGCCGAAGAGTTGGGAATTACCTCTAAAAATGTCGACAAGATGTTAAAGAGCAAAGATCCGGTTGTTCAACGTTTCCTTGGTGTTATCGCTGGCAACGGTCAGGCCCTGGGACTGGATGAAAAATGGGCTTATAACATCATCAAGCAGGTCGGTAATTACGGTGAAGTTTTTGAGCGCAATGTTGGTGTTAACACCAAACTGGGAATCAAGCGTGGCCTCAATGCCTTGTGGACCAACGGTGGCTTGATGTATTCTCCTCCGTTCAAATAGTTTTAAGAGTATCTTGTGGGGAGGCGCTTCATGCGTCTCCCCCGTTTTTTGCGTGACTCGTAGAGCTGCAATTCCAAAAGTGTGATGAGAGCTGCCTTGAACAAAAAGAATTCTGCCTCAATAGTCAATGAACCACCGGCTGTTCCCTTCTGGCGTGATCCAGTTAAAAGAGGAATGTTGTTTCAGGTTTTTGTCTTATTGCTGGCCTTAACCGTCGGTTATACCCTGTTTACCAATACCCAGGCGAACCTTGAACGCCAGTCAATTGCGACCGGTTTTGGCTTTTTAGAGCATGAAGCCGGTTTTGAGATTGGTGAACCAGCTATCGCGTATTCGGCGGCGGATACCTATGGGCGGGCACTGCTGGTCGGTGCGCTCAATACCCTAAAGGTCTCCTTTATCGGGATCGTCTTAACCCTGATTATAGGGACGGTTGTTGGTATTGCGCGTCTTTCACATAACTGGCTGGTAGCAAAAATTTCAGGGGTTTTTATTGAGATCATGCAGAACATTCCGGTGTTGCTGCAACTCTTCTTCTGGTACTCCCTTTTTTACGAAGCCTTCCCCTCGCCACGTCAGGCCCTGCATCCCATGACAGGGGTTTTCTTGTGCAATCGTGGTTTGATCTTCGGTGTGCCGGCTGATCATCCAGTCCATTCCAGTATGATGATCGCTTTCTTGGTGGGGATTGTCCTCTGGTGGGCAATGGCCCGCTGGGGGCACAAGGTTCAAGATGCAACGGGGCGTATCCTGCCGGTTCATCGCATAGGGATGGGGCTTAGTCTGTTTCTGCCGCTGCTGCTTTGGCTCTTTGCCGGTGCTCCGACCGCTATGGACGTTCCGGCTTTGACGGGCTTTAATTTCACCGGTGGTGTAACGGTTAGTCCTGAATTTAGTGCTCTGCTGATTGGCCTGGTGCTCTATACCTCGGCCTTTGTCGCGGAGATCGTGCGCGCTG
>JAKIUS010000452.1 GCA_021647445.1 Geopsychrobacter sp.
GCTTCTCGGTGCATTATTGCTCGGAGACTATTTTGCCCAGCCAATTTATGGTCTCGCCATTGGGGTACTTATCGGCGGTGTAGCGCAATTGCTGCTGCAGTATCCGGTATTGTTGCGTTACCGGGTACGTTTGCGTCCTGATTTTCACTTCGCCGGCGATGCGGCGCTTAAGAGGATTGCCGGACTCATGCTCCCCGGGGTGGCAGGGGTCGCTATTTATCAGGTTAACGTCATAGTGACACGCCTGCTTGCATCATTTTTACCGCAAGGGAGTGTTTCCTACCTCTATTACGGGCAACGACTATTCGAATTTCCCCAGGGGATCTTTGTGGTCTCGTTAGCCCAGGCGGTGCTGCCGATGATGAGTCGCCACGTTGCCGATGGCGATGAGTCGGCATTCAAAGATTCTTTGTACTTTGCCATCGCTTTGATGGTTGTGTTTACTCTGCCCGCCATCATGGGTCTGATGGTCTGTGCACGTCCAATCTACAGCCTCTTCTTTGCCGGTGGAGCATTCGATCTAAAGGCTTTGGATGCGACCTCTCTGACGCTGATGTGTTACGCTCCTGGGCTGCTTTTTGTCGGTCTGAGTCGGGTGGCTGCCCAGACATTTTACGCACTTAAGGATACTCGCACCCCAGTGCTGGTCTCTTTTTGGACCCTGTTGGTCAATGCCTTGCTCGGGTACCTGTTGATGGGCCCCCTGGCGTACCTGGGATTGGCGATTGCCCTCAGTCTGGCCTCTGCTTTTAATGCCGTTGTGCTGCTGGTTTTACTTCGCCGTCGCACCGGGTCCTTCATGCGTCATGCGCTGTTAAGACCTCTGCGCGGAGTCGTTCCCGCGACTCTCGGTATGGGGGCAGTTGTCGCAGTGGTTTTGCGTCTGGGCGATTGGTCGATTGCCGGAGCGGGGATGCAGAAGGGACTCGTCTTGCTGGCATCTGTTGGAGGTGGGGCCCTGGTTTTTTTCGTCCTTTGTGCGCTGTTTAGGGTTGAAGAGGTCTCACGTGGCTGGAATTTGCTGCGTAGGCGTAAGGTTGGTGCACAGTGAAATTCACATCATTGTCTCTGTGCCGCTGATCCCGGTTATCTGCGGTGGATCTGAACCTGACCGTTTGCCACCATCCTGCCGATCATTTTTTTCAACCATCCCTTCAGGAGACAACGGCTGAAAGGAGCGAGGAGCAAAAAACCGAACAGGTCGGTACAGAATCCCGGCGTCAATAGCAGCAGTCCGCCCGCTAATACCATCGCGCCATCGATCAATTCTTCCGTCGGCATTCTGCCTTCAGCCATCTCGAACTGGATGCTTCTCATCAGGGCAATCCCCTGTGATCTTGCCAGTTGGGCCCCGGCAATTCCCGTTGCCAGGACCATTAGAATTGTCGGTATAAGACCGATGGTGTTTCCGACCGCTAAAAGGACGTAAATCTCTAGAATTGGGACAGTAATAAACAGAATGAATAACTTTATAAACATGGCCTGACCTTAATATTTATTAAAAATTAAAAATCTTATAAGTGGTATCTGGTAATTCGTTCTATATCCTAGGACGAGTGCAACTTACTGAAATTATTGAACAAAAAAAGTGATTAAAAATTGTGCAAGATGCTTGGAGGGCCGCTTTGCCCCCGACCGCGAAGTTTGTTCACAGCCCTGTCAACAGGTTTTAAACAGTTGATGTTGAAAAGATGCTAACTCCCTTGAAAGATCAGCATTTTTTATAATTCACCTTGTTTTTGCCAGCGGGGGGTTGCCATATATTTACCCATTTTCGTTCTCTTTCGGGAATTGTTGCAAGATGTATTTGCGAAGCGCAGATTCGCAGTCAATCCCCTGGCGTCGGGCTTGACCGACAAGAGCGTAAAGCGAAGCGGCAATCTGCTCTTCGTTCTCTTGCGAGCTGATGTCGTTTTGTTTTGCTGGTCTGGAGTCAATTCCACTGTTTTTTAAGAGCTGTGCATGGCATTTGTCTGCCAGTTTCAGTGCTGGCAGGTTCTTCGGTTGGCGGGTTAAAAAATCTGTTGGTTTCCCGCATTCCTTAAGCTCCTGTTGTTTGATCTGTTCCCAGTCTGGAAATTGGGTAATTTCTGGATTGTTGCAGAAGATCTGCGGATGGCGACGTTGAAGTTTGAGGTTGATTCCTGCGGCGATTTCGCCTATGCCAATACTTTGATAGGGCAAAGAATCAATACCGCATTGCGCGATGAGTTTGGTAAACGCACGGTCAAAGAAGTGGTGGCCAGTGAACGCGGTGAAATATTTGATATTGTTCAACTTGCGACCGCGCAATTGCCATCCGAATTGGGCGTCACGGTAAAAGATGTGCAAACCAAGCGGATTGATTTGCCGGAAGAGGTCAGTCATTCGGTCTATGAGCGAATGCGCGCAGAGCGAACGCGTGTTGCCAAGGACTTTCGCGCCCGTGGTGAGGAGGCCGCTGAAAGAATCGAGGCCAAAGCCGATCGGGATCGTGAGGTGATTCTGGCCGAGGCCTATCGGGATGCTGAGATCATTCGTGGTGAAGGCGATG
>JAKIUS010000453.1 GCA_021647445.1 Geopsychrobacter sp.
TATACGGGTTGAAAGTAAAGTAGGCCAGGGCTGCTGCTTTTACGTTCTGTTGCCCTTGATTGAGGGCGAAGCTCCGACCCAAAGCCGATTAACGCCACAACAACTCCCCCATGGCGACAAGCATCTGTTGCTGGTCGATGACGAAGAATCACTGGTCAATATTTCCAGCGAATTTCTTCAGGATCTCGGTTACCGCGTCAGCGGATTTACCAGCAGCATTGAAGCACTCAGGACATTTGAACAACATCCAAAAGAATTCGATCTCTTAATCACCGATCTGACGATGCCAGGCTTAACCGGCCTGGAATTGGCGCAGAAAGTCAGGCAGATCAACGCTGACTTACCGATTATCCTCTGTACCGGACAACAGGAGCATCCTCAAAAATCGGACCCTGATAAGGTCAAATTACTGAAAACATTGCACAAGCCTGATCTGTTTACCGACATGGCGTTCACCCTTCACCAATATTTTAACAACTGACAGGTATCCCTGACGATGATCCCCTCCCCGCCAAAAATTTTGATTGTTGATGACGAAAAAGCGATCGCAATCCTGCTCAAACATATCCTTAAGTCACAGGGATACGATGTTCGGGTCACAAATTCGGGCATCGAAGCACTCTATCTGCTCGCTCAGGAAGATCATCAGCTGATGATCACCGATATCAACATGCCCCAGATGGATGGACTTGAGCTTACCCGCCGGGCGCTTGAAGCGCAGCCGGACCTGGCGATCATCTTAACCACGGCTGGCAACAATCGTGACCGCGCCTACCAGGCCTACCAATTAGGGGCTTCGGGGTACCTGCTAAAACCATTCGACCCCAACGAAATTCGTATCTATGTTGCAAACACCCTCCGCCTGAGAGAGCTGGAACTCGCCCATAAAAATCAGCTTACCCAACTGGAAGGACAGGTACAGAAGGCAGAAACGCAATTAAAAAGGGTCGTCAGTCAGCTACGCGTTGTTCTTTGGGCGCTTGATCTCGAAGGGACATTCACCCTCTCAGAAGGTCGTGGATTAAAAGACCTGGGACTGCAACCCGGACAGGTTGTCGGTCAATCGGCACTGACTCTGTACTCCCATCTGCCTGCGCTTCAAGAAACCCTGCACCGTGCCCTGGAAGGGGAAGCCTTCACGGCGCAAGTATGGGTGGAGAACCGTCTCTATGAGAGCCATTATGCCCCGATAAGGGATGATCGGGGAAAACTCAACGGAACCATCTGCCTCTCTATCGATATTACTGATGCCCATCAACTGCAAGCAGAAGTCGCTCAAAAAACCCGCCTCGCCTCCCTGGGTGAGTTAGCGGCCGGAATAGCGCATGAGATCAATAATCCCAATGCACTGGTATTAATCAACAGTCGCGTCATCACCGAGATATTTGCCGATATCGCACCGATCCTTGCCCAGCATTTTCGCAATAACGGCAACTTCAAACTGGGCAACCTGAACTATACGGATATCCGTGACGATTTGCCTCAATTACTGACGCATATCTCCGAAAGCGCTCAACGGATTAAGTCGATTGTCAGTGAACTCAGATCCTTTGTCGGCGGTGAGGACAAACCTGACAGAAGCTGTATCGATCTTAACCTGCTGGTCCACTCGGCGCTGCCCTTTATTGAGCCGTTGACCCGCGAAGCAACCGATCAGTTTTCGATCGTCTATGCGGAACAGCCTCTTTGGCTCGACTGCATCCCGAAACGACTGGAACAGGTCATCATCAATCTACTGCAAAATGCCTGTCATGCCCTACCCGACAAGAGCGCGAAAATCATCCTCAGACTGGCTCATGATGCAAAAAACAACTGCCAGACCCTGAAGGTCGAGGATGAGGGCTGCGGCATCAGCAAGGAGAATCTCGAACGCATTAAAGAGCCCTTCTTCACCACCCGCCGCAACAGTGGCGGTACGGGACTGGGCCTTTCAGTTTCAACGCGAATGGTTGAAGAATGCGCGGGCCGTATGGAATTTGAATCGACACCGGGGGTTGGAACAACGGCCATACTGACCTTTCCGGCCGCAACCCAGGGGGAGCCATCATGACGCAACACCGCTCGCCAGAGAACCCGTTACTGCTGATCGATGACGAACAAAGCTGGTTGCAGAGCCTCTCCTTCGCTTTGAAAAGTTCCGCCGGACTCAATCATCTACTGACTTGCGATGACAGTTCGCAGGTCATGAACCTCTTACATGAAATCGAAGTCAGCGTTATCCTCCTCGATCTGAACATGCCGCACCTCTCCGGAAAGGATCTTCTGGAACAGATTGTTCAGGATTTCCCTCAAATCCCGGTCATTATCCTAAGCGGCATGAATCAACTGGAGACTGCCGTTTCATGTATTAAACTCGGTGCCTTCGATTATTTTGTTAAAACTACAGAGTTTGACCGCATCATTCACGGCCTTGAACACGCCCTCAGCTTCAGAACCCTGCAGCAAGAGAACCAGGCCCTGCGTGAGCACATACAATCAGATTCAGAGAATAAACAAAATTCTTTGGCTGACTTAAACAGCCTGA
>JAKIUS010000454.1 GCA_021647445.1 Geopsychrobacter sp.
AGCTACCCCCAGGTTCGTAACCTACGCTCCGGTTGATGATGATTTGGTATCGCGGGTCTATCGTCGATTGCGCTCGAAAATTCACGAATTGAAGCTTAACAAGAAGATTACCCTGGTCAAAGACCGTGGGGCGGTCATTTTACGAATTGACGAGGCGGTTCTTTTTCAGTCGGGTGAGCGTCGCCTGAATCCTTCCGCCTATCCGGTTCTGCGTAAGGTTGCCGAATTGGTCCGGCCGCTCTCTTTTAATATGAAGATTGAGGGGCATACCGATAATCAGGGCGAAGAACTGGAGAACTGGGATCTGTCCGTGGCGCGGGCGGTCGCGGTGTTACGCTAGCTGGCTCGTAATAAATTGATGCCGCTTAATCGGTTGGCGGCGACGGGGTATGGTTCGCAGAAACCGCTTTTTCCGAATAAGAGTGAGGCCGAGCGTGCATTGAACCGTCGTGTTGAGTTTGTCCTTGAGAGTCAGGGCGGTCCGAATGATGAACTGCCCTACCTGATCAATGCGACGGAACAGGCCCCGTTTTAGAATCACATGGTGAACCGTCTTAAAAACGTTAGCAAAAGGATGAATTATGGCTAAAAAAGCAGTAGCCGATGCTTCAGAAGAAGGGGGAGGCTCCAAGAAAAAATTGATTATCATTATTGCTGCGGTGGTTCTTCTCGCTGCTATCGGTGGTGGTGCCGCCTTTTTCCTGATGGGGGACAAGGAGAAGAAACCCGATCCCGAGGCCGAAGCGGCGGCGCTGGCGGCCCAGGCGAAAGCGGTCGGACCGATGGTCAACATCGATACCTTCATCGTCAATATCTTAGATGATGAAGAGAATCGGTATCCCAAGGCAGCGATCACCTTAGAGGTCGATCCTTCGGCGACGGCCGATGAAATTAATGCGCGACTCCCGCAATTGCAGGACGCAATTCTGTTATTGATCGGCAATAAGACCTTTAGCGAGTTGCGCGATATGCAAGGGAAAATGCAGTTGCGGGCGGAACTCCTCAATCGCATTAACGAAATTCTCAGCAAAGGCAAGGTCAAACGCATCTATTTCACCGATTTTGTCGTTCAGTAGAGAGAGCCTGTGGAACGAATACTCAGTAAAGACGAAATTGCCGATCTGCTGTCAGCGGTGCGGCATGGCGATGTCGAAATTGAAACTTCGACAGATGAAACCAGTACTGCGGCAAGAGTCAGTCGGGTGGATCTGTTCCGCTCACAGGGACCAGAGAATTGGAAACTTCCCAATATCGATCTGATTCTCGAAGCTTTTGGACGTAATTATTCGAACTCCCTTGCGAGTCGCCTGCAGCAGGCGGTAGCCGCCAAGTTGTCAGGGTTTGAATCGATGAGCTTCGGTTCTCTGTTACAAAAACTCTCAGGTCGAGGCGCTATCGGCATCTTTGAACTTGAGCCCTTGCGCGGCAGTGGCATGGTGATTTTCGATGAGGCCATCTCCTTTGCGCTGGTCGAGCTGGTTTTAGGCGGCTCATCCGACTCTGAAACTATCCCCGATCGCGCCATGACCGCCATCGAACTGAACGTTATTCAGGATGTGGTCAGCGATAGTTGTTCCGACCTGGAAAAGAGTTTTGTGCAGATGCTGGAAATTAAAGCGAGTCTGGTCAAAATTGAGAGCAATCTGCGTCTGATCAACCACCTCAGCGATGATGCCGGGGTGTTAGTGGCACGCTACAGTTTGAGCCTCGATACGACTGAGGGCCAGTTGTTGCTGGTTTTACCTCACTCGGCGCTTGAACCCTTGGTCGAGAAACAGCGTGAAAAAGCGGTGCCGATGTCGGCGGTTCGTGTGAGTCAATGGCAGCAGTCGGTGCAGGGCGAGCTCGACATGATGGAGGTTGAGGTCGAAGCCCAGCTGGCCCAGATCACTCTGCGAGTTCGCGATATTCTCAATTTTCAGGTCGGCGATGTGATTGACCTGAACTGTGGCCCCGATAGTCCATTGAAACTGCTGGTTGAAGGGCGTCCCAAGTTCAAGGGGATTGCCGGAGTCCAGGCACGTAAAAAAGCCATACTTGTAACCGGGTCGATTCCCGATGGAGGTTGAACATGGTTGAAAATAATGACATTGCTGCTGAGGAAGCCCCTTCTTCGTCCCAACAGCTGGCTGCCCCTCACAATGAAAAAGGGGTCGATCTGTTACTGGATATTCCGTTGCAGGTTTCTGTTGAGGTCGGCAGAGCACGGATTCTGGTTCGGGATCTGTTGCAGATGCAGGAAGGAACCTTGATTGAACTCGAAAAGCTTGCCGGAGAGCCCCTTGATCTGTATGTGAACTCGCGCCTGATAGCGCGAGGAGAGGCGGTGGTCGTCAACGAAAAGTTTGGTTTACGCCTGACCGATGTGGTTAGTCCCTCTGAGCGGATTGAGAATCTGGGGTCATGAAAAAAATTCTTTTATTCAATTGGTTGTTGCTTGTTCCCCAGCTGAGTCTTGCCGCAGGCAAAGCAGCCGGTTCTGAAAATATCTGGATTCCGATCCTTAAGATGTTTGGTGCTCT
>JAKIUS010000005.1 GCA_021647445.1 Geopsychrobacter sp.
TTGGATCTTTGACCATCTCCAGATGGATGTCGCTGATCTCTTTGACAATCAATGGAAAACCGATCTTTTCGGCGGCAAATTTGGCCTTGCCGGCACCGAAGAATGGTGTGACAAAGGAGATGCCGGTGACTTCAATCCCCTGGCGCATTAAGGTCATGGCCGCCAGGCTGCTGTCGAGTCCGCCTGACAAGAGGCCGAGTGCTTTACTCATATTTATTCTCCATTGTTCTTGATATTGTTATGTAGGAATATGCCGCAGGGTAGCACGCTTTTTCGATGAGAGACAACCCCTGCAGATGAGGTATTTGGTTGGAAAATGTTCCATTTATCTTGTTTGGGAAGGGTGTAAAAGGTATGCTGAAACCCTTGAAGAAGCAGTTCTGGAGGATTTTCTGGTGCGCGATACCTTTGATCGAAAAATTGACTACCTTCGTATATCGGTGACCGACCGTTGCAATCTGCGTTGCCGTTACTGCATGCCCGAAGAGGGGGTTCCTTCTATCGGTAATGGGCAGGAGCTCTCCTTCGAAGAGATCTATCGTATCGCGAAGGTGGCGGTTGAGCAGGGGGTGCGCAAGATCCGTTTGACTGGTGGTGAGCCCCTGGTGCGTAAAGGCTTGATCCCTTTTATTGAGCGACTCTGTCAACTTCCCCAGCAACCCGAATTGACCCTGACAAGTAATGGACTGTTGCTCGCCGAGCAGGCCGCCGAACTCAAGCGTGTGGGGCTTCAGAGGGTCAACATCAGTCTTGACACCTTGGATCCGGAACGCTTTGCCCAGATTACGCGTCGTCCTGGATTGGATCGGGTGCTGGCCGGAATTGACGCTGCCGAGCAAAATGGACTTTGGCCCCTTAAGCTTAATATGGTTCCGATTCGCGGGGTCAATGCCGACGAGATTGCCGATTTTGCGCGTTTGACCTTCGAACGTGATTGGCAGGTGCGTTTTATCGAGTTTATGCCGGTCAGCGGCGGCCTCGATTATCCACCCGAAAGCCGTTTTCCGGCGGCCGAAATCGTCGCTGCGTTGAAATCGATTGCCCCCTTGCAGGAGATCGCGCGTCAGGGGCCTGCAGGTCCTGCGCGACTCTTTCGGCTGGCAGGTGCCAAGGGCGTTGTTGGCGTGATTCCTGCGGTTTCTGAGCACTTTTGCGGGAAATGCAACCGACTGCGTCTGACTTCGGATGGCTTCTTGCGGCCCTGCCTCTTCTGTGCGGACGAGATCGACCTGCGGACGCCCTTGCGCGCCGGTTGTGATGATGACGAACTGGTGCGTCTGCTGCGTGGCGCGGTTCAGATCAAACCGGAACGTCATCGTATCGCCGAAGAGAAGGGGAATATCCCGGCCCGGGGACGTAAAATGCAGGGGATTGGGGGCTGAGGTCGGTGACGGATGACGGATTAAAAAAGGAGCGGCCGGGGGTGGCTGCTCCTTTTTCTTTGTTTTGTTATCTGCAGACTAAAATCAGTCTTCTTTTTTTTCTTCTTTGTCGTCCTTCTTTTTGATTTCTGAAACATCTGCTTCTTCGATCTCTTCGTTCGCGTCACCCATCCCTTTTTTGAAGTTGCGCAGGCCCTTGCCGAGTGCGCCGCCGACTTGGGGCAGTTTGCCCGCGCCGAAGACAATCATTACCAGAACCAGAATGATCAGCAGTTCCTGAGTGCCGAGTCCGAACATGTTTTCGCTCCTTAAGGTATGTTCCCCGCAGTGGGGAAATTTTAGCGTTTATATAAATGTGATCCCAAGCGGATAGCGACCGGGATTCAACAAGATACAATGGTCAACAGAAAAAAACAATCCAACTCATATCGGTATACGCTAAGTGGCTGTCGAGCGATACAGATCAAGCAGCTAGGTCATGGATGTCCGCTGGGCAGGCGCATCAGCAGCACATCCACCAGACTACCAGCTTCGAGGTCAGGTGAACCGATCGTAACCGGTAGAAGCGCGCAGGCCCCTTGCAGGGAACGGTTTTGTCCAGAGCCCTGACGACCTGAGGGCGTGAAGAGGAAATAATCACCATCAGGCTGTAATCCGCCCCATAAAAAGGTCTGTCGTTTGCCGCCACCGCTGATTTTCTCCTTCAGCCGCACACGCAGGCGCGGCGGCAATGGGTCCGAGTGACCGGCTAAGCGGCGCAGGGCTGGAAGGGTGAAGATTTCACAGGTTGCTGCCGTTGCTGCCGGATTACCCGGCAGGCCAAAGATCGGTTTGTCTCCAATTTTTCCGAACAGCACCGGTTTCCCCGGTTTGATGGCGACTTTCCAGAAAATCTTTTCAAACCCGAGACGAACCAAGGCATCCTGAACCTGGTCCTTGTCTCCGACCGAGACACCGCCGCTGGTCAAGAGCAGATCGGCCTGCAAACCAGCCTGCAGACGTTGGTCGAGATCTTCTTCTTCGTCTGCGGCGATCCCGAGCTGCACGACTTCGGCCCCCACTTCACGCAGGCGCGCCGTCAGCAGGTGCAGATTCGAATTGATGATCTGCCCCGGGCCGGGCTGCTGATCAAGTTCGACCAGTTCATCGCCAGTGGAGAGAATCGCTACACGTGGGGCCGGATGCACCTTGACTTGGTTGATCCCTGCCGCCGCGAGCAGGCCGATTTCCCCGGCGCGCAGGCAGGTGCCCGCTTCAAGCAACAGTTCGTCGTGGCGAAATTCTTCACCCGCCCGGCGGACGTGTTGGCCCGGTTTTACGCTAAGGGTCAGGCAGATACACTCACCCTCTTCGCGGACATCTTCCAGAGGAACCACTGTGTCGCAATCGGCGGGGAGCGGGGCGCCGGTCATGATACGTAGGGCCGAGCCCTGCGCAACTTTTTCGGCAAAAGGGTGGCCAGCATAACTGTGGCCCACAACGGGAAGTCTGCTGCCCGGGGATTGATCGGCAAACTTGAAGGCAAAGCCGTCCATCGCCGAGTTGTCGGCGGACGGTAGATCCCAACGCGCGCTGACCGCAGTGGCCAGCACCAGTCCGCAGGCTTCTGGCAAGGGTTTTTCGAGCGCTGGCAGTGGGCTGATATTGTCTAATATCAGCTTGATTGCTTGATCGTAACTAAGCATCGCTTTTCAACTCTCTAGGCGCTGAATGTCATCTCCGGGTTTGATGACCCCGCTTTCAATGACCTTGGCGAAGATTCCCTCCTTCGGCATGACGCAGTCGCCTGCCTGCTCGTAAATCGCGCAGCGATTGTGGCATTCCTTGCCGATCTGGGTGACTTCGAGCAGGGTCCCGCCAATTTTCAGGTGAGTGCCGATGGGCAGATTAACCAGGTCAATTCCTGAGGTGGTCAGGTTCTCGGCAAAGTCGCCACTGTCAACATCCAGACCCAGCGCCTGCATTTTAGCGATGCTCTCTGTTGCCAGCAGGCTGATTTGACGATGCCAGTCCCCGGCGTGAGCATCGCCCACAATGCCATGGTCTGGTTTCAGTTCGACCTGTGCGACCTGGGTTTTGCGTTCGCCTTTATTTTTACTGGTACAGGTTGCAATGATATATGCGGACATCTGATCCTCCTTGATTCAGGTTGCATGGATTGTTTATGTGTTCATGATACGGGCTTCACGCGCTTTAAAGACAGCGTAAAGTTCTATTCCAAGATCAAATTTTTTCATCTGTTCCCAGGCCCGATGACTTATTTCAGCAACTAGTTTCTCTTTTCCCAGCAGCGTTACCCTGACCCGATCCCCTAAGACGATCCGTTCGATGACGCGTCCGGCGACAACGTTTTGCGGGCTGCCCCCCGGTGGTTCAGTAAAAAGCGCAACCTCCCAAGGCGCAACCGCCAGGGTCGCTGGGCCGGGGAGGATGCAATTGAAACGGCCTTGCAGCAAGGTACCGCCCTGACTGAGGAAGATGGGTTTGCTCTCTTCCAGAGAGACCTGGCCGTTGATCAGGTTGATTCCAGCGAAACGTGCAACAAAATCACTTTGAGGTTCGCGCAACAGCTGGTGATAACTGCCGCTCTGTACGATCTTGCCCTGCTCAATAACCGCAACACGTTTACGGAACCAGGCGACCTCTTCGGCATCGTGGGTGACCAGCAGGGTTGGAATTTTCAGTGTACCGAGGATCTCATGCAGCCAGCGGCGGATGGCTCCGCGAGCCGCGGGGTCGAGGGCTGCAGTCGGCTCATCCAGTAGAAGGAGTTGCGGATCAGTAACCAGAGTGCGGGCCAGGGCGACTTTCTGACGTTCGCCGCCCGATAGGGTCGCGACCTGGCGCTGCGCTAACAGGGAGATTCCCAAGCGTTGGATCAATTCCTTGACCCTGGAATTGCGCAGGTTGCTGGGGGTTTTCTGCATCCGCAAGCCGAAGGCGATATTCTGTTCCACGTTCAGATGCGGAAAGAGTGCCAGACTCTGAAAGACCATGCCGATCCGTCGTTGCTCGGGCGGCAGGTTGATGCGCTGTCGTGCGTCGAAGAGCAGTTGCTCGCCCAGGCGGATATGCCCTTCATCCGGCCGATTGAGCCCTGCCAGAAGTCTTAACAGACTACTTTTCCCCGCGCCATTGGGGCCGAGTAGTACGGTGACGCCCGGTTCGACCCGTAACTCGATCGACAGGCGATATTGCGCCAGAGAATAGTCTACCCGGCAATCGAGGGTCTTCATATTCGTTGCTCTTTGGGGGCAATAAATTTGACGATGGTCAGCAGCAGGAGTGAAATAAGTAGCAGCAGGGAGCCGAGGGCGAAGGCCTCCTGTGGGTCAGCTTCAAAAGCTGAGTAGATCGCCAGCGAGAGGGTTTGGGTGCGACCGGGCAGGTTGCCGGCGAAGAGGATGATGGTGCCGAAAAGGCCGATCCCTTGTGCCAGTGCCATGATCGCTTCGGCCGTCAATCCGCGCCGCACCAGGGGTAGGCTGAGATGGATAAATGTTTGAAATTCAGAGGCTCCAAGCAGCAGCGCTGCCTCTTCGAGGCTGCGGTCGATGGTGTCGAAGAGCAGGGCGCAGCGTCGGACAAAATAGGGGGTGACCACAAAGAGTATCGCAATAACCACCGCCAGCAGGGTAAAGGGGATGCGTAGTCCCAGCTCCGCCAGCAGGCCGCCCGCCAGCCCCTGCCGTCCGAAAGCGAGCAGCAGGGCGAGCCCGGCAACGATGGGCGGCATTACCATCGGTAATTCCAGCAGGGTTTCTAAACCATGTCGCAAGCGGGAACGGCAGCGGGAGATGAGATAGGCGCTCGGCAGGCCGAGCAGAAAAATTGCCGGTAGGGCCAGAAACGAAGAGGCTAGGGTAATCCACAAGGCTTGCAGGACTTCGGGGTTGGTTGCTATGGCGAACAGTTCAAGGGGATTGGTGGCCAGAAGTAGGGCACTGATCGGCAACAGGATCAGCAACCCCAGCAGAAAGCTTGTGATGACGAGAAAAAGGGTGAAGGGTCGCATGGTCTTTATCCTCGCTCGGCGCATTGAAAACCCTGTCGGATGAATATTTCTCTCGCCTGTGCTGAGAAGAGGAAATTGATGAAGATGTCGGTCGCAGCCTGTGCTCCCCTGACCTTGGCCAGTGGGTATTCGGCTTGTGGATTGTGCGCGGCGGGGAGTTCTACCGCACGCAGTTTTCTAGCGCCTGGAGCCGTCAGGTCGGTTCGATAAACGATGCCGGCATCGATCTCACCTAACAGAAGTTTGGCGATGATCGCCTTGTCCCTATTCTCCTGGCTGACGATATTCTGCTTGATTCGCCGCACCAGTCGGGTTCCGTACTGCGGGTCGTTGGCCAGAGCATTAAAGAGGTTCTGGGTGTAACGGCCGACCGGAACTCTGGGATTGCCAACCGCAAGCAGCAGACCGGGGCGTGCCAAGTCGTTAATGGCCATTGGGCGTGGCTGCAGGTCGCTGCAAAGAGCGATAATCAGGCTGTTGCGCAGCAGTGTCTGTGGATTTTCGAGCAGTTGCGCTCTATTGAGTCGGCTCATTACTGCCGTGTTTGCTGAGATGAATAAGTCGGCAGGCGCGCCCTGCTCTATCTGGGTCGCCAGGGTCTGGCTGCCCGCGAAATGCAGGAGAATCTTATCTTCTGGATGTATGCTTTGATAGGCTTGGACGGTCAGTTTAAGCGCCTCGGTTAATGAGGATGCGGCAAAGATTGAGAGTTCGTCTGCTGTCGCCAGAGATGGAATCAACAGCATCAGCAGGCCGATTAGAAGCAGCCTCATTTTTGCTCCTGGTCGGCAAATTTAGCATCGATCATTTCATTCAAACCCGATTTCAGCCGCGCAAAACGATCGATCAATTCATGGGCCTTAGGGGTCAGTTGGGTCGAACCGCCACCCTTGCCGCCCTTGCTCCGCTCAACCAGTGGAAAGGGACAATGCTCTTCCATCTGTCGGAGTTGCGACCAGGCCTTGCGGTAGGAGATGCCGAGTGCTGCCGCCGCCGCGTTCAATGAGCCGCCCTGATCGATGGCGCGCAGTAACCGTTCACGACCGTCACCGATCAACGGTTCGCCATCGGCTTCGAGCCAGACTTTGGCGCGGACCCGGATAGAATTCATGTCAGGCACCGCCTCTCGATAAAATCACTGATTGCAGCCGGATCATTCAGGTTGAGGCAGGGGACATCTAACGACAGTTGGGTGTCGCTGGCGACGGCGAGCAGGGTCGGATCCTCATAGTCACCCCGACAGAGCAGGCTGTGTTGCAGCTCTTGGCGGCAGACCTCGATTTTGGGCAGGCTGCTGCGTTTAAACCCTTCGGTCAGCAGGATATCGACCTTGCCGACAAAGGGTTGTACAAGTTGATCGAAACTCGGTTCGATCTCATGATTCTGGATGAGGGCGGTTTTGGCTGGCGAGCTGATGGCGGTAAGAGCCGCACCCGCAGCCGCCATCCTCCAACTGTCCTTACCCTCATGATCGATGGTAAATTTATGCGCGTCATGCTTTAAGGCCCCGACCGTCCAGCCACGGGCCGTGAGTTCGGCAATCAGTTTAACCAGCAGGGTGGTTTTGCCGGTGCCGCTACGCGCGACCAGTGTCAAGACCGGTGGTGGAGCCTGAAGGCGTTTAAGATCTTGCGGTCGATTGAGGTTGGTCAGCGCGCGTCGCCAGCCATGTGGAAGTTCTTCTTCGCTTAGATATTTGACCTTAAGTCGCTCCATCAATGCCGTAAGCCGTAGTTTGCCCGCCGCCAGTTGTTCCTCGATGAGCGGGAGCGCCGACCGATGGTAACAGGCGATCAGGGGATCGCTACCGAATGCGGTGCGCGGGATGACCGCCTGGACATCAGCACGATGCTTCCATAGCCGTTGCAACAATTGCGGTGATGGAAAGGGCAGGTCGCAGGGCAGGACCAGTACCCATTCAGTTACGGTATTCTGCAGTGCATTGTGTAGCCCGCCGAGGGAGGAACCAGGATACTTGTCGGCGAAGACCGGCAGGTCGACCGCCGCCAGATCGGTGCGCTCACCGGCAATCTGGACCCGGGGGCAGAGCTGCGAAAGTGCTTGCCGAACATGCACCACCAGCGGTTGACCCTCTAGGGTTAAAAGGGCCTTGTCGCAGCCCATGCGGCGGCTCTTGCCACCCGCGAGAATAACGCCGGTAATTTCGTTATGCGGAATTTGCATAACGGTGATTGTATGTGGTTTCCTGAATTTGTCAAGCGGTCTCAAGGATTGTTCTGGGTTCTTCCCATCGGTCTCTTTTTCGGGATGGGTCGGTTCTGTGGGATGGCACCTAACCTGTTATAATCTTAAGGCGTCTGGATGCGGAGACAATAAATGAGTCGTTTGTCTGCAGGAGTGTCGCATGAGCTTTTCACTTCGGGAACTTCAGTAAAGGGGGCAATATGGGTAATGGATATATAATGTCGGCAAAAGATGCAGCACGTTTGGCGGCCTGGCATCATCAAGCGCAGGTGCGCCGTGAGCAGGGGCAGGGGAATGGTCCCTGTATAACTGTTTCACGGGAATTCGGTTGTCAGGCCTATCCGCTGGCTACTGAGCTGGGGCGGCGACTTGGCGAGCCCTGGTCGGTGGTCGATAGGGAAATTCTCGAAGAGGTGGCCAGGGTGTCGGGATTCAGTATCGAACAGATAGAGAAATCGCGAGATACCCCCCCGGCGCTCAAGGCGATCTTTGCCATGTTTCTTGATACGAGTCGCGCCGAGGAGACCCAGTTGTTTGAGCATCTGCGTCAGGCGACGCGGAAGTTCGCGGCGGCGGGCAACTGCATTATCGTCGGCAGTGGTGCGGCCTATGCCACCCGGCAGATGACCAATATTTTTCATCTGCGGTTGGTGGCCCCATTGGAATTCCGCATTGCCAAGATCATGAAATGTCATGCGCTGGAGCGGAGTCGGGCGATGGAGTTTGTCGATCTGCACCAGAAGCAGCGTGATGATTTTATTCAGCGCCTGGCCGGTGACCACCTGGATGACCCTCTGTGTTACCACCTGGTACTCAACAACAGTCTCTTCAGCCCGGCGCAGATGGCAGTGTTGGTCGAGAAGGGTCTGCAGCAGTTGGGGATTAGTGATTGATTCCTAGTTGCTATTCAGCAGGATGGGTTCGCAACCCCCATATCAAGGGACGCATTCACCCATCCATGGGGCTTGATGTCGCCATCCCTGGCGACAAACACCCTTGCTATGGGGGTCGCGAGCCCATCTCAAAAGATGCTGAATAGTTACGATTCCTCTTTGATAGCGATCTGCAGTTGGTGGGTTGCGCAGCTGAGGCAGGGGTCGTAGGCGCGGATCAGTGCTTCGAGCCGTTGTTTGATTTGTTCATCGGGTAGATCAAGCAGATGGGGCAATAGGGTAGTGATGTCGGCTTCGATGCTGGCCAGGTTTTGCGCCGTGGGAATAATGCAGTCCGCGCTCTCAAGCAGGCCGTTTTGATCGTAGCTATAGGAATGGAAGAGCAGACCACGGGGGGCTTCAACGGCGGCAATCCCTTCGCCACCGCCCTTCGGCATGGCGGTTGAGCGTGCGCTGGCGAAGCTGTGCAGCAACAGAGCATCTATGGCGTGAATCGCCTCTTCAATAAAATGGATCACTTCAATCAGGCGTGCCTTCAATCCGTGAAACGGGTTGCTGGTTGCGGCGTTCATCTGTAAGGCGTCCGCAACCTTGCGGGCCATGGGTGAGAGATGCTCAAAACTATTTTTAACCCGTGCCAGAGGGCCGACGCAGTAGTGACCCCGTTCGGTGCGTGCCATTTTTGCGGTCGAGTGCGGCACTATATATTCATCGATTGTCGACTTGAATTGGGCAACGCTCTGCTTTATGCCGCAACTGCTGATGACCCGTTCGGCATGCAGTGGGTACTGGCCGCTTTGATCGAGGCAGACCTGCTCGGCGGTCCGTTCAAAATTGGGGAAATTGAAATCGGCAAACAGCTCGACCGTCGCTTCTAGGTCGGGCAGGGTATCGACAAGTTCCTGTCGGAGTTGTTTGAGATCGCTCGCTTCAGGGAGCGCCGAAAAGCCGCCGAGAGTTGTTGTCACCGGATGCACGGCGCGGCCGCCGACAACCTCGCAGATGCGATTGGCGGTCCGTCTGAGGCGCAGGGCACGGCTAAACAGGTCGCTGCGTTGGTTGAGAAGCTGGAAGATGCTCGGGATGCCGAGATAATCCGGCGCGGCCATGAAGTAGAGTTGCAGCAGGTGACTCTGCAGGATTTCGCCCTGACTGAGCAGACGGCGCAACAGTTGGGCGCGCGGATCGGGCTCAATCCCCAGCGCCTTTTCGGTCGCCATCAGCGAGGCCATGGTGTGAGAGATTGAGCAGACACCGCAGACCCGCGCGACAATCGGTGCGATATCGCTGAAGTGACGTCCCTTGAGCAGGGCCTCAAAGAAACGGGGCGATTCGACAACTTCAAGCCGACAGGATTCGATCTTGCCGGCTTTTTTATCGATGATCAGGTGGGCGTGACCTTCAATGCGGGTGAGATGGTTCAATTTAATTTTTTTACTCATATCTCGTCCCCGATATTGAAGGTGCGGTATTGATCGAGAATCTCCTGTACGGTCAGGCCATGTTCTTCGAGGATGCGGTGGTAGGGGGTGGTGCGGGGATTGTCGACCAGACCACGACAACCGCGACAGCGATCTCCGCCTTCAATGCAGATGGCGTGGCAGCCGGCGCGGGTCACCGGACCCAGGCAGATTTCACCAAAATCGAAGCTGCAGGGGAACTCCGCCAGTTTGCATTCGACACAAACCGCAAATTGCGGGAGGTCGGGTTCGCGTTCCAGCAGCAACGCCTGGAGTACGGCGAGAAACTCAGATCCATCGATGGGACAGCCGGGAATGCTGTAATCGACGGTCACGACCTTGTGCAGCGGCAGCGGTTTATCGGTCAGCAGATGCGCAGCATCGCTGGCATAGATGGTCCGGCGCAGTTCAGCCACAGCTTTTTCACTGGCGAGCAGGTTGACACCGCCGTTCTCGGCACAGGCCCCAAGGGCAACCAGAATCCTGCTGCGCTCACGGATCGTCTGCAGTCGATCGCGATCTTGCTGGCGGGTAATGCTCCCCTCGATAAAGGCGATATCGAGCTTGGTCACCTCTTCCGACATCAATTCGCGAAACTCAACGACCTCGACCAGTTGCAGGATCTTCAACAGATCATTATCGAGGTTCATCACCGTTAGCTGACAGCCCTCACAGCCGGTAAAATCAAAAAAACCGATGCGCGTCTTCATCGCATGTGCCTTTTTCGAAAAGCCGGAAGAAGAATGGCTGAGGAACAAGTGACAGATGCAAGGCGCGTAATGGTCGCGCAATGAGGCGTAGTTGCGTACGCCGAAGCAGTGAGGTCCATTGCAGCAACGCCGTTTTGCGCCGCCATCATCGTTCGATCGCCTCGGCCAGGTGCTTGACGCTGCTATAGGGGAAGATCGGTCCGCATTCACAGACGCAGATGTTGTTGATGCGGCATTTGCCACATTTGCCGAGCCCGCATTTCATATGGCGTTCCAGATTGAGAAAGATATTTTCATCGCTAAAGCCCAGGCGAAACAGCAACGGGTTGACCTGACGGTACATTTCGGGCGGGCCGGAAACGGCTGCAATGCAGCGCTCGGCGTTGATCTCAAGATCACGGAACAGGTAGCTGACATCGGCTGTCGGGATGCCCCAGTTATTTTGTGCTTCATTGACCGCAAAACGGCAATCGACCAGGCCGGAACGGTGCCATTGGAGCAGATCTTCCTGAAATAACAGCGTCTCAATTGAGCGCGCACCACAGAGCAGAGTAATGCGGCCATAATCGTCGCGCTGTGCCATCAGCGCCTGCATCAGGGAGCGAAGCGCGATCATGCCGCGGCCGCCAGCGACCAGCAACAGGTCCTTGCCAGCCATCAGGGGAAGAGGGAATCCGTTGCCGAAGGGGCCGCGAATGCCGATGCTGTCGCCGCTGCGCAGTCGGTGCAAGGCCTGGGTCAATGCTCCCGCGCGTCGCACCACCAGTTCGATTTCATCTTTGCCATCGGGGGGCGAAGCGATGGAGAAGGGTGCTTCGCCGAGGCCGAAGACCGATATCTGTAAAAAACAGCCGGGTTGAAAGGTGAAGGGTTCCGAAACCTTCAAGCGGAACAGGCGGTCTTCGTTGGAGATCTCTTCGATCCGTTCGACCAGAGCCATCTGTGGCTGATATTCGCTGCCGGGGCTGTTGGCCAGTTGTTGGGTCGGGGTCTGGCTGAACAGTTCATTGAGCACGTCGGTCGGTTTTATTTTGGCCAGACATTCGCGGCTGCAGCGGCCACAGCCGACACAGGCGGTGCGTTGATGTTGATCCCACAGATATTTGTATTTACGATAGAAGCGGTGCCGTTGGCGATCCGCCTGGCTTGAGCGAAAATTATCGCCGCCACTGATCTTGGCGAACTGATCGAATTGACAACTGTCCCAGGTACGGACGCGCTGCCCTTCTATTAAGTCGAGTTCCAACTTGTCCTGCACGTTGAAGCAATAGCAACTAGGGCAGAGCAGGGTGCAACCGCCGCAGCCGAGACAGTCGATACCGAGTCGTGTCCAGATCGGATCCTCGTAGGCATCTTTCATGAGCAGCGGGAGGGATTCGGTCGGGAATTGCAGGTGACTTTCACACTGTTTGACCTGCAGTGCCAGGGGGGCCTGCCGAGGGGACGCCATGGTCTCAGGGGCGTGGTCGGCGAGCAGTTGCCGACCCTGATCGCTGCCGGTCTGGACCAGATAGTTGCCGTCGCGACGATGGAAGAAGAGATCGAACCCGCTGGCGATGCGATCGGTGCCGAGGCTGGTACAGAAGCAATGTTCGTCGGGGAGACAGTCCGCACCGATCAGCAGGGTCGCCTCGCGTTTGGCGCGGTAGGCGCTGTCGGTTTCGCCTTCAAACAGACAGTCATCGAGAATCTTGACCGCATGCAGATCACAGGGATGCATGCCGAAGATGACGCGCGGTGGTGCGGCGCTTTCGGCCTCAAGCAGTACGTTCCCTTCGAGTTTGAAACGGAAGAGTTCGTCCCAATGGGGAAACAGGAATTTTTTCGGGGAGTGGACCGAAGGGGGAAATTCAAGTTCAAGATCTGCGGCATCGCTCAGCTTGTCGAGGATGATCCGGCCCTTTTTACGGCGTGGGGCAACCAGATCGTAGGCCTGCATCAGCGAGCGTGCAAAACGCAAAATCTCCGCCTGGCTCATGGCCAGCCAGAGGGTCTCATTCTGAGGTTCCTGTGCGGTGTTTCTCGAGGGATTTTCAGACACGAATTCGCTAATCCAAAAAGAATAGATTCCGTATACGCTTCGGCTCTTTAGCAGAGTTGTGGCCGAGCTTGTGAGTATACGCTGTGGACGCTTTTCAGGTCAACGTCAGGGTGACTATTCAGAACTCTGACCAATCCACGCAGCATGTGGGCTGCGGCTGTTGCCGGAGGGAAGTTAAGTGACAACGTTGGACGTAGGCAATAGCCGCAGACCGCATGCCTTTGCAGAAGTGCTGAACATATACACGGCAGGTAGGGTTCTCTCGGCGGTACGCGTTGTCAGTATAGACTGGCCTGAAGTTGCAAGCGCGAGGCCCAACGGGTCATACCATCGGTATCGCCCCGTGCGGCATAGAGGGCGAAGCGGTCATCCTAACCTCCAAGAAATACAACAGAATTTAGTACGCGTTGAAATTATAGCGGATTTATCCAGAGAATCAAACGATGTTTGTAAATGTTCCACATGATGGGATAACAACCTCCATATCAGGCCCCTTGGATGGGGTCTCGATCTCGGAAGAGGCAGAATAGTTGCCGACGGTTGGTCTATTTTCCCGTGATTTACTTGTTTTTATGCGGGAAGCTGAGGTAGGCACATAATTACACGTCGGAGTGGGGTCATAAAGACAGGCCTGCTGTCGCTTAGACACGCAGGCTTTATAATTTAGAAGTCGTTAGAA
>JAKIUS010000006.1 GCA_021647445.1 Geopsychrobacter sp.
GAGAGTCACTTCGGCATCGGTATGATTAACCACCGCCAGATTGGCATAGGTACCTTGGGCAACATCATTATTCAACTGGATTTCAAGAGCAGGCTTAAGTGGTTTTTCAGACATCAATCTTCCTTTTAGTCGAGGCGGATAGGGGCAACACGGATTTCAATCGGCTGATTGTGCTTGGCATTTATAATTAAACCATGATCGGCGCGCCCTTCGTAAAGGCCAAAGAGCTCACCTGGGGCAGGGGAATCACCATAGGCCTGGCGCGCGCCGACATAATAGAGCCCCGCTTCACGAAAACTGAGTTCGAAGGAACCATCGGCTTTGGTCTCGGCACTTAAAGCCACCGGACGCTGGTGGCCGATGACCGAATTTCGATAGGCGAAAAAATGCACTCCCTCCACAGGCAGCCCCGCTTCGTCGACAACGCGCCCACTCAAACGGATCGTGCCGGGCCGATCTGGCAAGGCGACCGAACCCTGACTCGGTTTGCGCGTAACCAGCGGCAATTCCACCTGGGTGGTGGTTCCTGATTTCAGTAACAGCGGATTAGCCGCATAGACCCCCAACAGGTCACCACTGGCCAGCGGCCCGACCCGCGCACGGTTCTGCCGTTTACGCGCAACCAGATAATAATCACTCTCAGGCAGTCCATCAAAAACAAAAGAACCATCCTCAGCCGTCGGTGCCGAGAGCCGGTAGCCCTGCCCCTTTAGATCTTCCGCAACATCGAGATAGAGCGAAACATAGGCACCGACAACCGGTTGACCATTACTGAGCACGCGTCCCTCTAATGCCGCCGCATACTCATCAGGGTAACCCAGGATAGTCGCCGCTGTCACCTTGACGGCCTGCAGGCCAGCCCAGATCGGCGCCGCCGATTCCATTACCAGAAGCGGATTACGGCCGCAAAAGGCAAAATATTTTCCATCTTCAGCATGGGCATAAAGGGCGACAAAACCCGCAGGAACTTCCAACAAAAAGTGACCCTCGGCATCACTTATGACCGATGCTCCCAGCGTTTGTCCGGCAGGATTTAGATCGGCAAAGGCCTGCACAATCATCCCCGCAAGAGGGGCGTCGTTAAAGACTACCCGCCCTTCTATCTGGGCGGCCCCGACCCCAGAACTTAAGCAGCACAAGATCAACAGGATTAACAGCGACTTCATAGCACAGGCCCGGCGTCCGTGACCGGCTCAGTCAGAACCGGTTGGAAACTGATTTTATCCAGGAGATAGCGGCCAGGACCGAAGCCCTCATAGGTGACCAGCGGTTTATCGTGACGATCATAAAAAAAGCTCAGATTCTTATCATCCCCTGCCCCTTTTAGGATCTCAGTCTTTTCACCCCACCAGTTTCCCGACAGATCGACAACATCGACAAATTCCGTAGGGGCCTGGCCAAGCATAGAGTTCTTGCTGCCGCGCGCCTGCGCATTTTTCATGACAAGCTGTTTTGAGCCAGAACGTTTTTCCCAATCAGCACTCTGATAGATACCGAGTCGCGCCCCTTCGCCGGTTTTTTCAAAGTTGTTCTCTTTGACTTCCGGATAGGAGGAATAATCGATAAACAGGGCGAGCTTATTTCCAAAAAAACTGTTCTTGCTGATTTTTGGATTCGACTTGCGATTGCTATAGATGGCAGTCTCATTATCCTTAAAGAGGTTACGTTCAACCTGCGCCGAACCGAACTGATCGTTCTGTACCGCCGTCTTGTTGCCGACAAAACGATTGTTAAGTACCTGCGGAAATGAAAATGAAAAATTTACCAGCGCATATTCATTATCCTGGAAAAAATTCCCCTCAACCTTAGGGCTATTCTGGGACTGATAACAATAAAGACCGACCCTGTTGCCGATAAAGCGATTATTCCGCACCAGGTCGGGATACTGTTGCAGAATCCCGATGCCCTGTTCGTTCTTTTCAAAGAAGTTATCTTCAATCAGTCCACGACTGCTGTTCGATGCAGAGATCCCAGATTTTGTATGACCGCTGAAACTGTTGCCGATTACCTTGGGCGAAGAACGCATTTCAATCCGAGTCCGTTATCGGCAAAATGATTGTCACGAATCTCGGCGCTCGATTCGCGCAGCAACTTGATCGCCGCATCACAACGGATAAAGGAATTACCCTTTATCAGCGGCGAAGTCGCAATAATACCCAACGCCTGAGCACAGTCACTGAATTGGGCATGAACGATCCGACTCCCCTTTGCAGCCTCAATAAAAGAGATTCCCTGCCAACCCTTAGATGTCGCAAAAACAACCGGTCGCTCCTGACTGCCGTCAATCACAAGCTGGCCCTGAACACTGATTTTATCAGCGGGGTTGGAAATGATGATCTTTGTCCCTGCGGCAATACGCAATACGCCCTGAGCGGAAACCTGCACCGGCCCATCAAGACGAACCTCCCCTTGCCACAAGATCTCTTTATCGATGGTCAACGGCTTAGCCAGTGTCAATGCGGGAATAAAAAGGACGATAAACAGTAGTCTAAGGATGCGCAGAAACATTAATTTGAACCTCCTTACTCATCCGGGTCGCAGTCAATTGAAGTCCGCGATTATCTGGCGTCTGAAATTTACCATAGAGTTCGCCAGTGACGGCGGGTCCGCCGATCGCCTGCCGAGCCAGCAGCCAGAAATTACCCATTTCGGGAATCGGCAGCACGAAGCTACCATCAGGGGAAGTGACTGGCGAAATATAGGCCGGAGTGCCCGTCATGGTTGAACTGCGATAGGCAAAAACCCGCACCCCGGAGACGGCCGCGCCCTGCGGACCGACGACCCGACCACCGATCCCTGAGAAAACGGCATCGGGATCATCTTCGAGCATCGAAAGACGGGTAATGGTCTCAAGCTTCACCTGCGTCAAGCGGTTCTTTTCGATATGAACCGGGTTGCCGTAGTAATAGTTAAAATAATCGCCGATTTCAATAGGACCATACTGTCCACCCTTCAGCCGCTTACGCGCCAGTAACCAATAATCGCCGGGCGGCAGCGACATGCGAAAACTTCCCTTCTCAACCGGCTGAATAAACCAGGCAGGCCCTTTGAAATCACTCTCGGTCTTTTTATAGACATAGAGGTAGGTACGCTCCAGAGGCTGCCCCTGATACCTGATCTCCCCCCAGATCCCTGAACGCCTGCTCTCTTTATCGTGTTGGGTTTGAGGAATCTGGATTAAATTAAAACCTACTTGGCGGAACCCCTGCTGCGGCACAATGACCGGGGCGCCGCTGTAGTAGCAGAAATAGTCACCGGGCCCCGGAGTGCCGGAATCATTGCGCGCGGTCAAGTAATAACGTCCCGGAGGCAATTCAAGGGTATAGGTTCCATCCTGCGCGGCAAAATCAGAGATCGCGAACACCTTACCCGCCGCAATCATATCGATCGCCGTATAAGCCCGCACCTGTACTCCTGGAATCAACTGCCCCCGCCAGGCGACCCGTCCCTTGACACCGGTCGCAGCCAACAGCGTACTCGGCAGCAGCAGCAAAAAGAACACAGCAATAAACAGATTCCTCATTTTAAAACCTCTAAACGGTTTGCCCGCTTGTCATAGGGGAACCAGCGCACCCGATCAAGGGGGTACTCGCCCCCACCCTCTTCAAACAGAGGACGATCTTGACCGTCGTCAATCCAGGCCGGATTCATATCCAAACCTCCCTGCTCCAATAGACGGGTTTCATCGCCACCCCACCAGTTTTCACGCGCGTCGACGGTACCATCGAGTTGCCGCGCACGGCGTTGCTCCTCACTGACCCGATCCTGCTTCTGACCACCGAAGGCACCGCGACTGGCGAGTTGATCCTGCCGAGCGAGGGCACCTTTCTCTTTTTCCCAGGTGGCCGATTGAAATTCAAGCATCAACGCCTGCTTGTTGGCGATAAAATTGTTGTGACGAATGAGCGGATAGGAGGAGAAACTGATGTGGATGGCCAACAGGTTCTGCTTGAACAGATTGGCTTCAATGACAGGATCGGAACGGCGATAAAGCTTGAGCGCCGTTTGATTGTCCTCAAAAATATTCTCCTCAATTCGCGGTTTGGCAGTCCGGTCGACCTTGATCGCCAACCGATTACGCATAAAACGGTTGGCCTTGATGCGCGGATTACTGCCGAAATGCGAAATCATCAACCCTGTGTCGTTATCCAAAAACTGATTCTGTGAAAAATCCTGAGGTTGAGCCCGGTATATGTACGCGCCGAACTTGCCCTGATGTTCGAAGCGATTACCGCGCACGATGGAGGTCGACTCATCCTTGATAAACAGCCCGACCCGGCTGTTGTTCTGAAACAGAGAGTCGATAACCCTGGCGCGACTTTTTTGTCGCAACTCAATCCCCACCCGGTTATTTTCCACCATTAGATTTGTCAGCAGGGGCGCACCACCGATTACAGTGATCCCGGTCTTTGCCCCACGAATACGACAGGTGCGCAAGACCGTTTTATCCGTGCTGTTTTTCAGCACCAGCCCCGGCCAATCCTCACCGCTGAAGCTGACGTCACGGGCTTGCAGCGCGCCTTTGACTTCGATGACCGAAGTGGAAAAAACCTGTGTCCCCGGCGCAATGATCAGCTTGGCATCTTTCTCGATCAACAGAGGCTCAGTAAGACGAACCTCCCCTTGCCAATGCTCAGTGGTTGTAACCACGCGGGTGCTGACCACAGAGGGCAGCAGCAAAAACAGCAGACAGAGCGCAGATTTCATCACCAAACCTCACGGACTAAGATATCACCAAGTTCAGTCGCTCTTTTCGGCACTACATCGATACCATGATCCGGACGTCCATCATAGGTGCCGACCCATTCGCCAGGTTCAAGGGGACCACCAAAGGTACTGCGCGCACCGACAAAAAATTCACCGCCGTCCTCAAGATAGATTTTAAACTCGCCGTTTTTATCGGTCGGGGCGGAGATAAAATTCGGTTTTCCGATCATACGATTATCACGGTAGGCAAATAGATAAATTCCGGTCACCGGCCTGTGTTCTTCATCGACCACCTTGCCGGACAACCAGGTTGAGGTCTGGGTAAATTTGCCCTTGGAGAGCCGCCGATCACGACCTGCTGCTGTAATCGGTTTAAGGTTCCAGTCGAGCAACTTAAGCTGTTCGCCAGCCTTGAGGATGATCGGATTCCCCGGGTATTCACCATTTAAGTCCCCGGGTTTGGGATCCCCGGCCCTTGAACCATCGCTGCGTTTGCGCGCCGCCAGCCAGTAGCGCCCTGCCGAGAGCGCGAGCTCAAAGTGACCCTGTTCATCAGCCTGAACCACCAGACCGTAGGCGGGTCCAGTCAGCCCTTCCCCTTGAGAATAGACATAAACAAAAGCATCGGCGACCGCACTACCAGCAAGACTCAGTTGACCCTGAGCCAGAGTCTTGCCATCTGAATGGATAGCCCCTTCAAAACCGACCTCTCTGACCTGCAGCGGTTCGATTTGACTGAAGCCCTTTTCAACCCTGACCGGATTTAGTGGATATTCCGCCATCAGCATCCGATTGACCCCGCCACCCTGCTCCTTCTTCTTCGCCACCAGATAGTAATTGCCGGGTGGCAATACGGCATGAAATTCACCTTTGAGATCGGTTGTCGCCACACTGAACGGGGAAGAAGAACGCTCAGTGCCGCTCTTCAAGTAAAATTCCACCCGTGATTGACCGAGGGGCTGTTGGTTAAAGAGCAGCGCACCTTCAATGCCCGACTCATCAGAAGAGCAGCCCTGCAGCAACAGGATCAACAGGAACAGAATAGAAAAACGCCGTAACACAAACATCAAAGGGCTCTCCGAGGCAGCAGAAAAAGCGCAACAAGATAGAGGGCGGATCCCAACAGTATTGTCAGATTAAAACCAAAGTTCATCGCCACCACCACCGCCAGGATCGTCCCTAGGACGCTCGCAGCTCCATTGATCCCCCAACTCCAGGGGATTGCACGACCATCGCGATGCAACAGCGCCATGCCTAGGGGCAAGGGCATACCAAGCAGCAGCGCCAACGGAATCAACAGCAGCATCGCAATCAGGCAGCGGAGCAATAAAGATAACCCGACCAGCGAGGTCAGGATACCTGGCAGCAGGTAACAATAGACAGGACTGAGCAAGACAAGTGCCAACAGTATCCGTTTTAAAAAGACGCTATCGCCCCCCTTGCTGGCGGAGAGACGACTGCCGATGCCGGAAAAGATCAGCAGAGAAAAAAGAATAACCGCCAACGAATAGATCGGATGGCCGAGGAACAGGATAAAACGTCTCAACAGACCGATTTCGATCATCATAAAACCAAGCCCCAGACAACTAAAATAACCCGCACGACGTAAGGCCAGCCGATTATCGGCTTCACGATTACGGCTTAAAAACAGGGGCAAGGCGAAAAACACGACAACCAGGAAGGCCGTCACCAGTAGGAGATTGCGTAAAATCAGAATGGCGCGATCCTCGAACGGGCTCCGTTCAGGGAAGGAGAAGAGATCGAGAAAGGCCGCGGGTTTAAGCATGTAATAGAAAAAGGGCCGATTGTCATTTGTCGGCGTGATATCGAAGGGGAAATCACGATAGAAGTCATCACTGCCATTGGCGGCAATTAAGGCCTTGAAGGTTTTATCCCCCTCCGCAGCTCCCGGCAAATAGACCAGATCATAGTCTTGCTTACGCGCCTCTTCACGAAGAAAAGCGCGTTCGGTGGCGCTAAAAGCACTCTTTTTAAGCATGAAATTGGCGAGACCACGCTCCTTTATCACCGCAATATGGTACGCCGGATTCTCGACTCCTTCACGCTTCAACAGTTCAAGTCCTAAAGAGACCAGACGTAGGGTCTCACGCTCGAAAATAAAGCGCGAAATGGTCAACACCCCGGCCGGCTTGAGATGTGACCAATAATCCTGAAAAGCCTCCAGGGTATAGAGATTATTTTCAGAGAGGGTAAAGGCCCCGGCAGCGGGCGGCATCCGACCAAAGACCGCGGAGGCCTGAATAATGTCGAAATGCTCCTGGCTACGGCGCACATAGCTGCGTCCTTCCGCGATCTGCAATTCAACATCAGGCCGCTCATAGAGCGCACCGGTAAAATCAGCAAAACGCTTATTGACCGCCTCGACAATTAAGGGATTGATCTCCACCGGCACAATTCGTTTTGCCCCGTTGGCGATGGCGGTCAGGACATCCTTCCCCCCACCTGGCCCGATGATCAGAGTCTCCGCCTGCGGACGCAGCAGGTACGCTAGATTGATGACATTCTGGCGGAAAAAGCGCAGCGTCTCCTCCCCCTGCCAACGATACATGGTGGTATAGCCGGTGTCATCAACCACCATACCTAGCTGCTCAGGCACTGGTCCGCGATAGTTACGCGACAGCCCCCAGGCACGCCCCATCTCTTCGGCTTGCGCTGGATAGACCGCAACCCGCGAAAAAGAGTTCCAGGATTTCCAGAGCAGATTCGGTTCGTAGCGACCACGCGCAAAATGAATATCGGCAAAGTGACCGAGCTGATTACCGATGGTCAAAGACAAGAGCAACAGGGCAAAGATCGGCACCAAGGTTCGTAAGCGGCTACGCGCAGGGATCAGGAAGAAGGATCCCAAGAGAAAGCAGAGCCCGACCACCAGCAGGCCGGTAATCCCGCCCACCAGTTTCAAAACCAGGATAATCAACAAACAACCGGTTCCTGCCCCCAACAAATCGAAAAAATAGAGTCGCCCGATCTGCCGATGATAACGTCGAAACAACAGGGTGACAGTCAGTCCGCTGAAGAAAAAAGGCAGGGCGGTCGCGAGATAGAGAAGGGTCAGAAGAAAGATTTGACCCATAGCGATCGATTGCCGAACGTTGCCCTGCTGAAAAGGTTGATAAAAGGGCTGATGAAAAAAGGACAGGACACGAAAGCCGAACTGGGGATCGGCCCGAAAAAGCAGAAATACGGCAAACAACAACAGGGTCGAAAGACCGGCCGCCAGGGCAAACAGACCGGGCAACTGTTCTTTCTCCTCAGCAAACCAGCGTGGGCGTAAATAGACCAGCAGAGCCGATGCGCCGAGCCCGAACAGGGCCAGGCTGATCGCCATCGAGGCAAAGTGATACCACATCAGCACCGAAAATATGCGTGTGAGCAACAACTCGTACATCAATGTTGCCATGCACAGGATAAAAATCCCCAGGCAATGTAAACCGAATTTATCCGGGTGCGGGGTATTATTCACGGGAACCATCCCCCTTCGGTGCAGGTTGAACCAATTGTAAAGCGTGCAATTTCTGATCGCGACTGCCGAAATAGAGACGGTTCCCGGTCACCAACACCCGGGACTGAATGGCTCCACCAGCCCGGTAACGTGCCAGAGTTCGGCCACTATCGAAATCAATCAGATGCAAGACACCATCGTTATCGCCGACCAGCAGACCAGCCGCACAGGCGACTGGCGAAGCATAGACCGAAGCACCGAGGCTGAAAGACCAGTGATCGCGACCCGTGACAGGATCTATTTTGCGTATTGTCCCTGAAGCCGTCACCAGGTACAGAGCATCCTTAACCAAAAGCGGAGTTGCATAAAAAGCGGCCTGCTTAAGGCGTCGTTGCCAGCGCAGCGCCCCATCATCAGCCAATGAGGTCAGAGTGCCCATTTTATCAAGCAGCAACAGTTGTTTTTTATAAGCAACAGGCGTCGTGATCAGAGGAGCATCCATCTTGTGTTGCCAGAGAAGTTGACCATTCAGGTCCAGCGCGGTGAGCTGTCTGGCTCCACTCGGCTGATAAATAACCCCATCAGCAACCAGCGGCTTGGCACGAAGGGGCATCCCGGCAGCAAACGACCACTGTAATTGCTCGGTTTTGCGCTCGAAAGCATAGAGGGTACCATTCCAGGCTGGCAGCAGCAGAAGTTTGTCGGTAGCGACTAAACCCGCTTGACGATGGTCATCTGCGGGGCTGCCTGAATAGGTATAGATAAGCCGATCACGCCCGGTTTTCTGATCGATCGCATGCAGTTCTCGACGCCAGTTTTGTAAAAAAATCTGCCCCTCAGTCATCAGGAGTCCAGCATCGATGACATCGCCGGTGGGAGTCGTCCAGACAACCCGCCCTGCTTGATCAACGGCCCGCAGTGCACCATCCCAGGACGCAAAATAAATCAATCCGGCAGCAGTCTCGGCGGAGCTGTCGACAAAACCTTCAGTCGCCACCTGCCACAGAGGCTTAAAGGCCGCAGTATGCTGGATACCGGCCTCTGTTCGCCAGCTTAAAGCGGGGACAAACCGCACCATACCCAATTCGGCATCATCTTCATGATCATGGATCGATTGTGCAATCAACGCGAGCTCAGACTCACCCCACCAGTTGTTCGATACTGAAATATTATCGTTAAAGAAATCGCCCAATTGCAGATTCACCCCGTTGCGATAAATATTATTCCTACTGATAACCGACGTCCCCGGCTTCTCAAAGAGGAAAATACCGGTGCGATTATCACGGATAATATTATCGATCAGGGTTACTTCTGAATCGCGAAAGTTGATCCCCTTGCCCGTATTCTGCTCAACCAGATTGTATTGAAACAGAAAACGCGAACGACCCAGCCGCGAACCGTCAATATTGTGATGAATATAACTGTTGCGTATATGCCCACGGGTGAAGTGGGCATGCAGGGTATAAGCACTGTCGCGAAATTCACACCAATCAAAGAGCAACTGACGGGCAAAATCGCTGCGAATTTCCAACCAGTCTGCAGGCTGCGGGTCGGTTTCGGCGGAGAGAAAACGGATCGGCCTGGACTCTGTACCGACAGCGATCAGACTCCCCTTAACGATGATCGTCGCATCGCCCAAACCATCGCGATCCGCATCGCGCCGCACAAACCGAATATTAGTCCCCGGCTCAATCCGCAGGGTGACGCCTTTTACAACCGTTACCGCTCCATCGATAATCACCTCACCCTGCCAGTGGGTATCGGAGGTCAGCAACACTTTCCCCGTGAGGATTCGTGGCTGGGACCCCGGCAGCGGCATCATGCAACCGGTCAGAAAAAACAATATTAACGGTACTATTCGCATCGAAGTTCCTGTGGCCGGGAAGAGGGTCAATACATCTGCGCACCCCAAAAAGATAATCCCCCAATATCAGCAGGATATGTTCCAAGTCGAGTAATCTAACAGAAAAAAAGAGAGCCGCGAAATGCGGCTCTCTTTTTTCAGCAAAAATGTCTTCAGGAACTGCTTATTTGATCGATGCAACCTGTCCGAGAGTCGGCTCGACAATTTTCAGGATCTGCCCGGTCGAAACACCCTCGATGCTTGCCTCAATACCACTGGGAAAGAGTGCAACAACATCATAGGTCGCGCCAGCGTCAAGACCAAAATGTGCGGTCAGAGGGTTTTGAGCGCAGAATCCGGTCGCTGTGGCAACAGCACGCTCAGCAACCAACTTACCAGCCTGGTAGACCCTGATCCTGGTTCCAACGGCATCACGGTTAGAAACACTACCGATGGCATTAACCTCTAACCAATTGTTGTCATTCTGGTCATTGAGATAAAGTTTATTAGGCGCGCCCCAGTTCACAACATAGAGATCCAGGTCGCCATCGTTATCCACATCGGCAAAGGCAGTCCCCTTGGTCCGGACCGTTGAACACTGAAGTTGTGGTTGCTCACCAGCAATATCGGTAAAGTAGCCCTTGCCATCATTGACATACATCTGATTGGCGAGTTTGCAATCCCCTTCATAGAGATCGAGGTCGCCATCGTTATCGATATCACCGAAAACTGGTCCTTTTCCCCAGCCCTTGTGGTCCTTCTTGATGCGATCCGAAGCGACAGTAAAGACCCCCTTACCATCGTTTAAATAGAGCCCGTTTTCACCAACATAGTTGGAGACAAAGAGGTCAAGATCGCCATCGTTATCGATATCGGCAAAAGCGGCACCCAATCCCCAATTCGGATCAGCAACTCCGGCCTCACGCGAGACATCCTTAAATGTACCATCACCATTATTCAAGAAGAGGCTATTCGGCTCACCGGTCGGGTAACGTCCGTTGACGACGTAGAGATCTTGCAAATTATCACCGTTAACATCGGCCCAGACGCCCATCCAACTCCAGGAGAGGTCACCGACCCCGGCCAGATCGGTCACGTCGGTAAAGGTACCATCACCGTTATTACGATAGAGTACATTCTTGGCTCCCGGACCATAGTTGGCACAGTAGAGATCGAGGCGTCCGTCATTATCGTAATCGACAAAACTGGCCGAATAAGTAAAAAGCTTGAGGCCAACGCCAGCCTTCTCGGTCACATCTTCAAATTTACCGTTGCCGAGGTTATGGAACAGACGATTCGCTTCAATTTCGTAACGCCCCCCTTTGGCAAGATAAAGATCGGGCAGACCGTCATTATCATAATCGCCAAAGACACTCCCCATGCTGAACCCGGGATCATCAATGCCGGCACCGGCAGTCGCCGTGATATCCTCAAAGAGGCCATTGCCACTGTTGCGGAAGAGTTTGTTCGCTCCACCCTTGTTAGAGATATAGAGATCCACATAACCGTCATTGTCGATATCAGCAAAGGCAACGCCTTTTCCAAGACCATCATCGGCAACGCCAGATGTCTTGGAGATATCAACAAATTCCTGAGCAAAAGCAGGTCCGGCCAACAGAGCCATAACAACAAACAGAACGAATGAACGAACAGGCCACCTCATCATCGCAACATCTCCTTTTTCATATCGATGATCGACAGAACGAATTATCGACAACTAAAATTTTAAAAAACTTATCGGACAACTAATTTGGATGTAATAATCACGAACTTTATCACAAAAATAGTCAAGTGACGGCACATGCTGGCCAAGTAACGGCAACAAAGGGCGTAAAAACGCTTTTTACTTAATCCTCGTGTAAGATGTGCAAAAAACAGGCCTTAAATCGCATGACAAAAAACTGTCGCCAACTACTTCTAATTGACCAGAGTTATTCATGAAACGCCTTATGTAAATGTTTGCAGGAGCAGACCCATCAACACCGAGATCGAAATCCCTAGAGCGATAAATACCACAAGCAAACGCCGCTCAAACATCGCGCCGAGAGCTATCATGGCGGGCAGACTGGTCACGGGACCAGCCAAAAGCAGGGTCAGCGCTGCCCCCCGGTCAATGCCCATCTCAAGCAAGCCGGAGATAATCGGGATAATTGGAATCTGATTGGTCGGCAGTGGCAAGCCAATAAGCGCTGCCATCAATAACGACCAGAGACTCTGGGTACCAACCAACATTTTAATCCAGGAGACTGGGACCAGCGTGACAATCAGGGCCTCAAGCAGGATCGCGAGCAGCAGATAGCGACCGATGAAGAGAGCTGCATCCAGACTACGGTCAAAAATGAAACGCAACTGACTATCGCGCGGGACGATCTGCATGCGCTTGACCTGAACGCCAACCTCGGCACCGATGTCGGCCGCCGGGGCCAGAGAACCATCCTGACGATAGATCGGTTTAAGCAGAATCATTTCGCTATTCAGCCAACCGCGACGTTCCAACAACAGGACCACAAAACCGGAGACAAGACCTAGGACCGCAGCGCCAACAACCTTATAAAGAGCCCATTCCCCACCTAAGCCACTCCAGGTCAGCAACAGAGCATCCGGGCCCATGACCGGTGAAGTCACCAATAGCGCCATCAGCGGAGCCAGCGGAGTGCCGACCATGGCGAGGGTAATAAAAACCGGCAGAATCCCACAGGCGCAGAGGGGAGAAACCATGCCGATAATAACCGCCACCGGGATGGCATAACTGCCGGCGCGGACGATTGAATCTCTAATTTTAAGATCGAGTTTGTAGCCCTTGATCAGACCGACCAGCAGCACCGAAAGCAGGAAAATCCACCACATCTTGGCGATTTCAAGCCAGACGACATCAAAAAACTGTTGCCACCAAGGGGCGTTCATTGTTCCGACCCGTTCTGCCCGATGAGCAAGAGTGAATTTTCCGGAGCTGTCCGAAAAGTCTTGAGTAAGGCATCACGTTCGGATTCCGAATCTAAAGAACGATAGGAAGCCGCAAGTTTAAGCGCCTCGGGTCGCAGTTCAATGATCCAGTTATTTTTCTGATCGGAGATCAAAAGCCGGTGTCTCTCCTTAGTATCGACCTGCAACCCGCCAAAATCGAGGGCGAGACGAATGCCATCAACGGCACAGGTCTGAATTTTGTAAATGGCCGATTTTGTCCCACCAACCAATCGACGCTGTGCCGCCCAGCCAATACGCAGCCCCAGAGTGCTCATGGGACAATAATGACCATGCTGCACAGCAAGAGCAGAAAACAACTTTGGGCTCGGGAGTTCAGAATGCGTCAAGGATGAACCCTAAGAATCAAAAGGCATAATGATGCGGGCAATCGTTTT
>JAKIUS010000455.1 GCA_021647445.1 Geopsychrobacter sp.
AAAACGGATCGTATTCATGCCTTGATCCCTCAAAGCCCCTTCAAGAGGGTGATAAACCTTAGCCGTATAATTTTTCAGTGCGGGATTCCCCCAACGTTGCAACACCGCCGAGATCGAAATTTTTGCGGATTCAGCCTCACCAAAAGAGGCAACTTTCTGTTTCAATGCCTCAAGACGCTGCAGATCGATGATCTCTTTTACCGCAAAGGCCTGCTGACGCCGAGCAGAAGTCAGGGGCAGTGCCGCTTCAGAATCGGTAATGGCTGCTGACGTATGCTGAGCGCTTCCCAAAAATGACGGCCGGAAATATCCGAAAAGAAACGCTAGGACACAGATCAACCCGAGAACGACGGCCCAGGGCCAACGGCGGCGCTTAACCAAATCACCACCAGACAATTCTCTCTGGGCTTCAGCAATCACCTTCGGATCAACCAGATGCTGTTCATTGGTATAGGCCACCAGCAGCGCGCGATCACAAAGAATATTGATCAAACGCGGCAGTCCGTCCGTCAATCGATAGATTTTTTTTAGCGCCTTGTCGGTAAAGAGTTTTGCGCCGCCGAACCCGGCAATTTTAAGGCGATGCCGAATGTAGGCCACCGTATCCTCGGCATCCATAGTGGTCAAACGGTAACGCACCGCCAACCTCTGCTTGAGCTGGCGCAATTCGCGCCGATTCAGCACCTCGTCCAGCTCCGGTTGGCCGACAATGATAAGCTGAAGCAGTTTGTCGGTCGCCGTTTCAAGGTTCGACAACAACCGCAATTGTTCAAGAACCGCAGGGTCCAGATTTTGCGCCTCATCGATGACCAGGACCACAGTTTTCCCCTGTTTACGTTGCTCCAGCAAGAAGTCATTCAGGGTGTCATGCAGAGAGGCCAGGTTTCGGTCACCCTCCTGATAAGGGATACCGAATTCACGATGAATCGATTGTAAAAGTTCCAGCGCCGACAGACAGGGATTAAAGATCAGTGCGACCTGATAATTGGCCTGTTCCAATTGACGAAGCAGGGTGCGCAAAACCGTGGTTTTACCGGTACCAACCTCCCCAACCAACGACAAAAAACCCACGCGTTGCCTGACACCATAGAGCAGATGAGCAAAGGCTTCTTTATGCTTTTTACTCAAAAAGATAAAGCGCGGGTTCGGGGTAATATGAAAAGGCTTTTCTTTAAGGCCAAACATCTTCAAATACATACACAACTGTCCAAAACTTGATGGAGGAAGACGCAATTAGAATTATCTTCTTTTATAGTAATTATTCAGCATCTTTCGAGATGGGTTCGCGACCCCCATAGCCAGGGTGTTTGTCGCCAGGGATGGCGACATCAAGCCCCATGGATGGGTGAATGCGTCCCTGGATATGGGGGTTGCGAACCGATCCTGCTGAAGTTACCTTTTATATAGCATTATTTTAACAGATACGTGACCGAAACCTATTTTCGGTCAGAGGATTAAAAACCGCTTTCTCCCAAGGAAGATCTGTGCTAATTTATCGCGGTTCTGAAACTGACAAGAAACAAGGAGAATTACACAGATGACCTATCTGCTCATCGGATTACATGTAGTTGTATGTTTGGCCCTGATTGTTATTGTCCTGCTGCAAATGGGCAAAGGCGCTGAAGTTGGAGCATCATTCGGTGCTGGCGGCAGCCAGACGATCTTCGGTGCATCTGGAGGCGCAAGCTTCATGGGTAAAGTGACTGCAGGAGCTGCAATTATTTTCATGCTCACCAGCCTCTCCCTTGCCTATTTTTACGGCAGCCCGGCATCGCAAACCATCATGCCCGCCTCGGTAAACGCCCCTGTCGCGCCTGCATCCGGTGGGTTCAGCGGCCAGGCCGCAACTCCGGCAGATCAAGCAGCGCCGGTCGCAACCCCCGCAGAAGAGAAAAAATAAAAACCTAAAAAAATTCAGTTGACAGCCTGTGATGTGTTCCGTATATATACAGGCCTTCGCCGAAGTGGTGGAATTGGTAGACACGCACGCTTGAGGGGCGTGTGTTCGAAAGGACGTGCGAGTTCGAGTCTCGCCTTCGGCACCAATAGAACATCCAGGATCGTCCACAGAGATCCACAGAGCCCGCCTACCAGCGGGCTTTTTCTTTATCTACTGTCCACTGACTTCCCTGTGCTTCCATTGACAGCCACAGGGTTTAGGGGTATTTTTCAAGACATCTACCCCTACGAAGCAAAACTCCTACCCCCAAAGGAGCAGTCATGGCACGTAGAACCCTTCCACTCAATGAACTGTCGATCAAAAAGGCAATACGCACAGCTAAGACCGAGAATAAAACCGTCAAGAGTTTTGATGGCGGTGGCCTATTTCTGCTCGTAGACAAATCAGGCAATACGGGCTGGCGTTTCAAATATCGCTTTAGCAACAAAGAGAAGCTGATATCCTTTGGTGTCTACCCAGCTATTTCCTTATCTGACGCACGAAAACAGCGTTCAGCGGCCCGGGAGTTGATTGCCAAAGGCACAGACCCTTCCCTGTCACGCAAGCTAAA
>JAKIUS010000456.1 GCA_021647445.1 Geopsychrobacter sp.
ACTTTTGATCGGTATAGGTTTCAACTTCACCGGCGAAGGATTCAATCTTGAAAAAATCGTGTACCTTCTGTGGCGCGTCCATGAAGAACTTGTTTAATTCCTGAATCTCTCGCCGATTTAATCCGGCGCGTTTTGCCCATTCCTGAAAATCATGGGTTTTGGGGATGATTTTGGTCTCGCGCAGAATTAATTCTGAATCGTGGATCATTTACGTCCACTCGGATTCATTGAAGGCACGAATATGGGTCGGATCGCGTCGTTGTTCCATGGCCTGATAAAAATCCGCAATTTCCGGGTCAGATGGCAGCAGTGTGTCAATAATTACCATTCGCCCGCCACGGCGTAATACGCGGTGGAATTCCCGCAGGGCTTGCGGGACATCGGGGAAATGGTGCGGTGCAATGCGACAGGTGAGCAGGGTGAATGAGCCTGCTGGAAAGGGTAAGTCTTCCGCATCCGCTTCACGGAAAATAACGTTGTCGACACCCCCCTCGTCAGCAAGGTGTTCTTGAGCTTTTTTCAGCATCTGCATCGTCAGGTCTGAGGCCACCACCTGCCTGACCAGCGGGGCAAAAAACAGTGCGGTATGGCCCCCGCCACAGGCAACATCAAGCAGGTTGTCTTCATGGCTCGGTTGCAGCAGGCGCACCGCTTCCTCAAGATCTTTGCCACCGGAAAAATGGGCCGATTTTACGTAAGCCATGGCGGTTTTGCCGAACTGTTCCCGGACCCGATTCTTGAATTTCCTGTCCATCCAGATTCCTCCCGAAAGATAGAGCAGTATAGCATCGATATTTGAAAAGTCTTGGAGATATTTGACCTTTACGGTATTTTTTCAATGCTGTCATTGCTTGAGCTGATATCGAAGGTCGGCATGACTTTTGCTGTTGTCTAGACCCGGAATGTTGTAGATCTGTGCCAACTAAACCGTTTGTTAGTCAATGATATCCCTTTTTCGGGCGAAAAACTGTCAATTTATACTAGCTAAGTGATCGATAGCTTACTTCTGCCCGATTTACCAAAACACTGAAGAAAGAACGCTGTAGATGGATTTTTTGGAAATAGCAAAAGAGCTGCTCCTTGGGATATGGAATGAGTTTGTTTATATCCTGCCGTTTATCGCTCTCGGAGTTCTGCTTGAAGCAACCATCAGGACTCTCAAATGGCATCTCAAGATACGTCACGCTTTGACCCGCTTTGGTGGTCTTGCGAACATTCTGGCGACCTTGCTTGGGGCGGTCAGTCCATTGTGTGCCTGTGCCACCTTACCGTTAGTCATTTCCTTGCTCCTTGCCGGGTTGCCCCTGGCGCCGGCGATGGCCCTGTTGGTGACTTCCCCGTTGATGAGTCCTGCGGGCTACACGTTACTTAATTGGGAGCTGGGACCAGCCTGGGCGAATGCGGTTGTGGTTTGCGCGATATTGTTCGGACTCTTTGCTGGTTACCTGACCATGTTTATGCGTCGTTACGGGTTTGTCGAAGAGCTGATCTTCAAGAAAACTCTGCCTGAGGGGAACTTTCATGATCCAGATTATCCGGTTGAGGAATTGCGTTGTGATTGTGGTAAACAACTTTCTCACCGGGTCGATCGCTGTACCCATAGTAAATTTCTGGTCTTTCTCGCCAAGTTTTGGGAGGGGATGCTGAAAATCGGCAAATTTGCCTTGCTCGGGGTGGTGATCGAGGTGATGGCGGTGCAGTTTCTGCCGACCGAATGGGTCTCGGGGATTCTCGAAGGGGGTGGTGTCTTGCCGATCTTCGCGCTGACTTTTGCGACTATTCCGATGCATCTGCAGCAGGTGACCGCTGCAGCCATGCTCTACGGGTTTGTCTCTCCAGAGTTTGGGGATGGGATCACCCTGTCGCGTGGCGCCGGGATTGCGTTGTTGGTTGGCGGTCCGGTGACCGCTTTGCCGGTCATGGCTCTGTTTATCGCCATGTTCAAGAAGCGGGTTCTGGCTCTTTACCTGGCGATCTGTATCAGCGGAACCCTGTTGCTCGCCTTTGGTTATCGAGCCCTGCCATTCTTCTGAACCCATTTTTGAACTATGGACTTTAGTTCAGGTCTTTTAAGCTGCTACCCATATTTCGTCATTCCCGCGAAGGCGGGAATCCAGAGGTTGTTGAAGCGTGGATCCTAAGCATGCGCGAGGATGACGATCTTCTTCTTTGGTTTTAAGGGACTTTCAGTGATGCATATAACGACTGGCTACTCTACTCTTCTGCGGGAGTTTCGAAGCTTGCTGCCTGACGTTGTAGTTCAACGAGAATTTTCCCACAGGCGGCCTGGATCTCTTCCTGCAAGTCAGGGAGTTGCTGCAGTTGACTTTCAAGCCGTGTGGCAGTGCTGAGTGAAGTCTTGACCAACTGTTCTGCGGTGGGAGGATGATTCTGTCCGGTCAGTTCGCGAAACTGTTTGGCGACGGTTGGATGACTGCGTTCCTTTTCAATGACCGTATCGCGGAGCAATTGAAACTGCTCATCGCTTAACTCTTGCTCTTCACGAGC
>JAKIUS010000457.1 GCA_021647445.1 Geopsychrobacter sp.
ATGCCGATTTTTGCTCTCACTTTTGCTACCATCCCGCTGCACATGCCGCAGGTGACCGCGGCGGCGATGCTTTACGGCTTTGTTTCACCGGAATTCGGTGATGGTATAAATCTGTCGAAGGGGGCAGGAATTGCACTGCTGGTCGGTGGTCCAGTCACTGCGCTACCGGTAATGGCGTTGTTTATCGCCATGTTTCGTAAGCGGGTGCTAGCACTTTATTTGACTATCTGTATAAGTGGAACGCTGATACTTGCGCTGGGTTATCGTTGGTTACCATTCGGTTTTTAGTTCTAAACGTCCATCTGCTCCTGATAAATTGGCTAAACATATTTCCGTTGCAGATGTCAGCGAATGCTTTTTTAGTAAGCTGATCAAGCGTTAGGTACCGAACATTTCCCATGCCTGGGTATTTATGTTTGTTTGTCGCTATCTTCGCTGTGTCGATCTGTGGACAATAATTGCTCCCGTCGATGTAGCTCGTCCATCAATAGATGTAGTTCATTGTGCCGATCTGGCGAAAAGTCATCTATCTCATCAAGCTGATTGTTAAGTCTCCGGGCTGTGGCAAGAGCGCTGCGAAGCTGCTTAAGTGGGTCGGTTTTCTGTGGATTACGGATCTGAGCGACCTCACGAAAATGCTTTTGTACGGTCGGCAGACTGCGCTCATTTTCGATGATCGACTCGCGCAGCCGGGCATATTCGTCTGCGGAAAAATTTTGCTCTTCACGAGCTTGACGCAACAGGTCGATAGCGCGATAGTCGGGCAGCGGCTGCAGGCGCCGTTCGGTTCCGAGTAGCCCTGGCTCTTCCTGCTCCAGATAGCGGTACGCCAAGGTCAGCTTGCGAGCAGTTTCTTTGCGAATGCGGATTTCTTTAGCACAGTAATCATCAAAAGATTCATAGCCCCAACCCTGAAATTCAGCCTGATTCTTGACCTTAATCAGTTGCTCTCCCAGTTCGACCCAGGAGGATTTAAATTGTCTGGCGGTTGCCAACACCTGATAGCGCGGTGATGTGGGGTCGAGTTCGCGCATCAGTTGCTCGATAATCAGCTCACTTTTTGTTTTTGCTACTTCACGCATCTTGCCTGCTCCATTATTCGTTATTTTATTCGCCGGGACGATAGCACAGCCATCAATTAAGGCACAGGCGTTTTGTCTGGACTTGTGCCCCTGCTCAGGTAGAATTCAGCATCTTGTGACGGAGGAACTATGAAAAACTGCAAAGTCGGACCGGACACGGTGCGCATGCTTGAGTTGGGACATCCCTGGGTGCTAGCCGACCGTTTTACCAAGCAGTGGCCGGTAGGTAAACCGGGTGAACTGATCGCCTTGGTTGATGAACAAGGCCGGCTACTCGGAACGGCCCTTTACGATCCGCGTGAGCGGATTGTAGCCAGGCTACTCGGTCGGGAAAAACTTCGTCTCGATGCCGCTTGGTTTGAAAAGAAGTTACAGCAGGCCGAACAGTTGCGGCAGCATGCCTTGCTGGATGAAACTGATGCCTATCGATTGGTTAATGGTGAAGGGGACGGTCTGCCCGGTTTGAGCGTAGATCGTTACGGTGATTATCTGATGGTGCAGCTGTTTAGTGCGGCTTGGGATTGCCACCTCTCAGCATTGACCAGTGCCCTGCAGCGGGTCTATCAGCCCGTCGGAATTTACCGCAAACTGCGCCCACAGGAAACCCGGCAGCTCGAAGCGATGCGCAAGAGCAAGGAATACAGTCGGGTAATTGCCGGTCATGCCGCCCCGGTGCCGTTGCAGGTACAGGAGAACGGTATCGCTTATCTGGTCGATCTGCGTGAAGGGTTGAATACCGGTCTATTTCCCGATCAGCGCCGCAACCGGCGGGAACTGATGGCGCGCGCTGCTGGCAAGCGGGTGCTCAACCTGTTCGCTTTTACCGGCGCTTTTTCGGTCGCCGCTGCGGTGGCCGGTGCCAAACAGGTGACCAGTGTTGATGTCTCACAAAAATATCTGGATGTCGCGCGGGAGAATTTCTCCATCAACCGGCTCAACCCAAAGCGGCATCAGTTTGTCGTTGCAGATGTTTTTGCCGAGCTGGCCAAAATGCGCGAACAGAGCCGTAAGTTTGATATCATCCTCTTCGGCAGGAATGGGGCGAATCCCATGGGCCACCATCTCAAACACCGGCACATCAGGATGGAGATAACGATGAAGGGGGAGCTTCGTCGGCCCCTGGGGGTGCCTTTCGTGTTTCATCCCCATATTAAAGGCCCCATCAATGTAGGGGGTCATGCCATCCCAGGGGATGTGTTCAATATAGATGGCACAGTCCGGGCGCACCTTGTCGAGTTCGACGCGAATGCGTTTTAACAGGGCAATCTCCGTCTTGATAGGGTTGGAGGGCACGGGGTGATCGTGGTTGGTGGCCCAACATTCCTTATCGGTCCCACAAATACCAAGCTGGTCCACATAGACGGCATCAGCACCCGTCTGGAGGGCCACGGCAGCGATATCCGCAGCGAGGGCATCCTGCCAGC
>JAKIUS010000458.1 GCA_021647445.1 Geopsychrobacter sp.
AAAGTGGTAATCCGACATTTGCGTTAAAAGAATTTCTCAAGGCCGTTCAGGATGACCCGGATGATCCCGAAGTACGCGCAGGACTGGCGCGTGCCTATCAGGCCAAAAAAGCCTATCTGTTATCAGAGCAGCAATACAAAAAGGCGTTGGAACTGTCTGATAACGACCCGAAGTACCAGAATAATCTGGCCGCTTTGTATATTTCGATGGAGCGCTGGGACCAGGCGATAGAATATTTCAGCAAGGCTGCTGATAACCTGCTGTTCATGCGTCCAGAACTGGCCCTGATGGGTAAGGGCTACGCCTATTATCGCAAAGGGGACTACCCTGCGGCATTGCAGGCCTACCGGGATGCCGAGACCATTGCACCACGATTGGCCTCATTACATTTTCATGTCGGCGAAACCTATGCCGCATTGGGCCGGATGGATCTGGCCAAAGCCGCGTACAATAAGGCAATCTTTTTTGCACCTGCCTACGCCGAGGCTCGTTATCAGCTGGCAATTCTACTGCTCAAGGAAAACCAACTTGACGCGGCAAAAGAGCAGTTAAAGAAAATTGTGGAACAAAGCACACTTTCCGATTGGGGGCTTAAAGCGGCGGACTTTCTTAAAACATTGAAATAGACTGGCGGAAAAAACTGGACAATAGTCCGAAAGTGAATATTCTCTAAGTAAGCTGTGGTTCCTGTTGTCTGACAGCCTCTGGCTTGTCTTCTCTTGTGGATTGATGCACGTCATGATTATTCAGTGTCCCGAATGTTCCGCTCGTTATCGAATCAAGGAAATGTCTCCGGGACATCCAGGTGCTCATCTCAACTGTCCCAAGTGCCATCGATACTTCTCAATTATTGCACCAACTTCAAAAGGCGAACCTCCGACCATCAAGCCGGGACCAAAGGTGTTGATCGTCGATGATGCACGTTTTTTCCGTGAGATGCTGGTTGATCTTTTGCAGCCTTTGAATCTCAATTTATTTTTGGCTGAGACCGCCGCGAGTGCTCTCGAGCAGTTGCAGACCGAAAATCCGGATCTGGTTATGCTCGATCTGAATCTGCCAGATCAAAATGGTCTCGAAGTGATCGCCCGGATACGTGCAGATGACAGATTCAAAGCGATAAAAATTTTAGCCATGAGCGGTGTTTACCGGCGCGAGGATGATGCAATGGACGCAATCCGTACCGGAGCTGATGCCTTTATCAACAAGTCATTTCGCCCTGATGATCTGCGAAATAAAATCGAGAAACTACTGGATTGATGCAACCGGAAGAGACTCTGCAACCTGTGCTGCACTTGCTTCGCCAGCGATGTCAGGGATTCGCACCGGACATTGCACTGATCCTTGGGTCCGGCTTGGGGCATCTTGGTGAGCTTTTGCAGAACAGAACGTGCATTTCCTATTCTGAAATAGCGGCATTTCCACAATTATCCGTTGCAGGTCACCGGTCTGAACTGGTCGTTGGCGATCTTTTTGGTCGCCAGGTGATGTTGTTTTGTGGACGTTTTCACGTCTATCAGGGTTTGACCCCCCTGCAGACAACCCTGCCGGTACGGTTGGCCGCCAGTGCCGGATGTAAAAAAATCATTCTCAGTTGTGCGGTCGGTGGTATTGCCGACCATCTGCAGGCGGGTGACTATCTTCTGATCAGAGATCACCTCAACTTTACCGGCCTCAATCCTTTGCAGGGTCTTTCTCCGCCAACATTTATCGACCTTCACAATTGCTACTGTTGTGATTCTTTTTCAGTACTGCAAGCTGAAGCTCACAAGGCAAACCGTCAACTCTATCCGGGAACTCTGGCCTATATGAGTGGTCCGAGTTATGAAACTCCGGCTGAGATCGCGGCGTTGCGCGCCATGGGGGCCACAGCGGTCAGCATGTCAACAATTCCTGAAGCGATTATGGCTCGTGCGTTGGGAATGCAGGTTGCCGCTTTGGCCCTGGTCACCAATAAGGCCGGTGGCAGCCCTGATGATAGCCTTTCACACCAGGATGTGCTGGCCTGCTCCACGGCGGCGACAGAATCTTTTCAACAATTGGCAGCGACGCTTATCAAGGAACTGACCTCCAGAGATTAATCCCATTTTTATAATTAAAATTTCAGTAAAAACAATATGTTAAAGATCTTTTCAGAGGCTTGACAGCCTCTGAATGCATGTTAGACTTTCTGCACTTCACCGCAACCTGGAGGGCAGTTTGGGGCAATTGATGAAAAAGATACTGATTGTTGATGATGAAGAGAATGCACGTATTGGTCTGAGTAAATTGCTCAGTCAGGAAGGGTACCAGGTCAACGCTGTTGCCAATGGTCACGAAGCCTTGAGTTATCTTGGCCATGAGCAGGTTAGTTTGGTGATAACCGACATCAACATGCCAGAGATGGACGGTTTGGTTTTTCTACGAGAGTTGAATCGTGAATACCCGAGTACCGACGTCATTATGATTACGGCATATGGTGGGGTCGAATCCTATCTTGAAGCAATGAATCTTGGAGCCTTTGAATAT
>JAKIUS010000459.1 GCA_021647445.1 Geopsychrobacter sp.
CTCATGCTTGTCGTAATTCTCCATCTCGGCAGCGATAATTTGCTCCTGCCGTGGCGTAAGGCCAGCGGCCTGCAGACGTCGATAGAGTTTTTTACGATTCATAAACGCTCCCGAAAGCGAGGGGCATTCCTAAATGGAAACGAAACTATCCTTCATCATCCTGGGTACAGAAATACTCGATGGTCTTCTGCGCACAGGTCCGACAGTAGCCCAGTTGACCGAGCATGGTTTTGATCATACGATCGTAGAGTTTCTGATTCTCTTCGTTGGTGCGATTGGCAAGCGCCCCGACCAGCGATCCGGCCCCGGCGATATCGCTCTTGAGCCGTACATCGGTGACCGCCTTGACTAGTTCAAAATTGTCCATGAAGTCATAGTCGGCCTCCAGCGAAATTTTCTGGCCGTAGATCTTACGCACCGAGGTGCGGAAGGTCTCACGCTGCTCCTCGGTCTTTAAGCCGAGGCGCTCCTCGACACTCTGGATAAAACGCTGATCGATCTTAAGCGCCTTCAATTCACCGTTCTGAGGATCACGATATTTCCACATTTTATCGGGACCGAGATTCTCGGCATCAATCCCGATAATCATATTGACGTAGTTCATGACATCTCGACGAATCGCCTGAGGTTCATCCATGTAGGCGTTGAACATTTCGGTCATCACCCGTTCACGGTAGAGACTGCGCGCCAGTTTGATATCTTCCTGATACTTGGCGCGGTCATTGGCATCGGTCACATAATCGAGTATCACCCGTTCAAGGGCACCGAAGATATCGAAGGCGAACATGCACTCACCCTCGTTGGTTTCACTGCTCTCGACCAGCAGTTGAATGGCGCGGCCCAGGTTACGCTGGCCCATCCCCTTCTGCCCGAAGCGCTTGGTGATATCGGCTTCTTGATTAAGGGTATCGATGACCTCGGCTAAGGTCTTGATGCTCTTTTCACCCGCCACCTCACCAGCGGCCAGCTTCATGGTCTCAATCGGAGTCAACTTCTCCGAACGCGCCAGACGGGTCAGTACCGCCGAAACCGAGGCCGCATAGTTGAGATTGGGATCCTGGTGCAACAGTTCGTGGGTCAGAGTGGTTTTGGCCTCGCTGCCGATAGCATAATCGGTCAACTGGGCCTGCAGACGATAGTTGGTATTGTGCGAGACATAACAGACCCGACAGCGATCGATGATCGGCGCTTCCTCTTTTTCGGCCAAAAAACGATTGAATTCCGAATTATTGCTGGTAGCGATAATCAGGGTGTCGATGGGCCAGCGATAGCCATCGATCTCGATCATACGGTTCTGGATTACCCCCAGATAGACCTGCACCAGATCTTTCTTGTTCTTGTAGATTTCATCCGAGAAATGGATGCCGCCACCGGCGACCCGCGCCAGGGCACCACGCCGCAGATCAAAACGGTAGGGGTTGTTGGTATCGGTGATATGCAGCAGGCGTTGGATCGATTCTTCGCCCAACAGATCGACGGCGCTCGAAGTGATTTTATCCTTGGCCGCATACTTGCCGGTCACGGTCCCAAGGGTTTCGGAGAGTGGTACTGGAAAGATCTGAATCTCCTTGAGGATGTTGCTTAGATTGTCATCGAAGTGGACACGTAAATCATTGAAAATATAGCTGCTGCAGGCTCCTAAGGGGCGATAATTCTCCCAAATCTTATCGAGATCCTTGGCTTTAAAGCCGAACTCGTCAGCCAGCAGTTTGCGGCCTTGCTCCTGGGTTTCGCCCAGGTTCATCCCCAGGATCCTGGGATCTTCATAGGTCTGGGATTCGATCTTGTCGATGCGGCCATAGCTGCCGATGCTTTCAAGCCCGGTGAAACGGAAGCTGTATTTGCGATTACCATCCTGTCGCAAAAAATGACGGTAACAGGTACAGAGATAATCGACGAAGAAGGTCTTGCCATTGCCCGGCTCACCGACCAGCACAAAAGCCATCTCCTTGGAACTGCCACCCTCGGCGGCATCCTTAACGAAGCTGACAAAGCTGTTCAGCTCGTCAAACATGCCGATGGCATGCTTTGGCCCCTGCCGGAACAGCTTGAAATCGTAGGTGGTGCGACCATTGACCACTACCTTTTCGATCTCATCGGCCAGAATCATGCGAGCCACCGACTGAAAAACATTCTCGAATTTGCGGGCACCCTTTTGCAACGCTTGCAGATGAAACGCCAGGGAACCGTCGTCTTTACGCTTGCGTGTCTGTGCCATGCTCACCTCCAAAGGGGCGGATCACCATTGGTTTGTTCTAAAAAGTATAGCGGCTTTTTTTCACTTGTCGGCTCTTCAGTAGAATTAATTTCTCAAAATTTTTGCCCTGGAAACTAAAAAAGGCCGCCCCATAAAGAGACGGCCCGCGACAACAACAACTTGGATAGCCCTATTCTACCAGTTCAACGGAATCTGCACCAGGAGGCTGTCGGACTATACGAGCTGCAGCGACAATTCGGAAGTTTGAGGCCCGATTTTGGCTCACTTGAGAGTAATAGCCATAG
>JAKIUS010000460.1 GCA_021647445.1 Geopsychrobacter sp.
GGTTCTGGGCCGGAATGATTTTGTCCGGTTGAAAATTGGTATAGGGAGACCCGAGCAGGGCGAATTGACATCCCACGTTCTGGGACGTTTTTCTGCAACGGAACGTAGCCAGTTACCGCAGGTGCTTGATGGTGCGGTTGAGGCTGTTGTTGCGATTCTGGGCGAGGGCGTGCAATTTGCCATGAACGGGTTCAACAATAAAAATCTGTTGGAAACTAACTAACTCAAAAAGAGAGGCAAGGAACAGATGGAACTGCAGATGTTTGCTCCCATCCTGGGGGCTATCGGTTTTGCAATCGCGATTGTCCTTTACAAAGTGGTCAAGGCGCAACCGGTTGGCAATGCTCGAATGAAAGAGATCTCCGAGGATATCTACAATGGAGCCATGGCGTTTCTGGGACGTGAGTATCGTGTCCTCGCTATTTTCATTGTCGTGGTTTTTGTTCTCATTACCTTCGGGATGAACTTTCAGACGGCGCTGGCATTTCTGGGCGGAGCTCTGTGCTCAATGACCTGCGGTTTCAGCGGAATGAAAGCCGCAACACGCGCTAACGTGCGGACAACGGAAGCTGCTCGGGTCAGTGGCCAGGCCAAAGCTCTTGAGGTTTCGTTCAACGGTGGTGCTGTTATGGGCCTGGCGGTCGCTTCTCTGGGTCTTGTCGGTGTTGGAATCGCTTACATTTTCTTTGGCGGCGATACCGATACGGTCAAATATATCAATGGTTTCGCCATGGGCGCTTCCTCCATTGCCCTCTTTGCGCGGGTCGGTGGCGGCATCTATACCAAGGCTGCTGACGTCGGTGCAGACCTGGTTGGTAAGATCGAAGCCGGTATCCCCGAGGATGATCCGCGTAACCCAGGGGTTATCGCGGATAACGTCGGTGACTGCGTTGGCGATACCGCCGGAATGGGCGCCGATATTTTCGAATCCTATGTCGGTTCGATCATAGCGACCATGGCCATCGCTGCTGCCGCTGGTCCCGCACTTCTGACCAAGCTGGGTGGCGGTGCCGATATTCAGGCAAATGTCATGGTTCTGCCGTTGATCCTGGCGATGGTTGGCCTGGTCTTCTCCTTTGTCGGTATTGCTTCGATGAAGGTTCTTAAGTCGATGGACCCAGGCAAGGCATTGCACTTCACGACATTTGTTGCTGCTGGTGGTTTTCTGGTTGCAGCTTTTTTCGTAATTAAAGCTTACGGGATTTCCGATGGGGTATTCTGGGCTATTTTGGCTGGGACACTGGCAGGTATCGCTATCGGTCAGATTACTGAGTACTACACCGCTCATGGTCCAGTTCTCCGGATTGCTGAAGCGAGTAAAACCGGCCCGGCTACCAACATCATTCACGGTCTGGCCGTGGGTCTTGAGTCGACCGCTCTACCGATTATAATTATCTGTATCTCAATCTTTGTAGCGAATTACTTTGCCGGACTCTACGGCATCGGGATCGCTGCAGTCGGTATGCTGGCGACGGTTGGTGTTACCATGACTGTTGATGCTTATGGCCCGATTGCTGACAACGCTGGCGGCATTTCTGAAATGGCTGGTCTTGGTCCCGACGTTCGTAAAATCACTGACGGTCTCGATGCTATCGGCAACACCACCGCCGCTATTGGCAAAGGGTTCGCCATCGGCTCTGCTGCGCTGACCGCTCTGGCACTCTTCTCTGCTTATGCAACAACCGTCGGCCTCAAGTCGATTAACCTGATTGAGCCGAAGGTTGTTATCGGCCTGTTGATCGGTGGCGCACTGCCCTTCTTCATTGGGGCTTTGACCATGACCTCGGTCGGTCGTGCTGCCGGTAAGATGGTCGATGAAATTCGTCGTCAATTCCGTGAGATTCCGGGTCTTCTCGAAGGTAAAGAAGGGGTTAAGCCCGATTCGCAGAAGTGTATTGATATCTCTGCAGCCGCTGCGCTTAAAGAGATGATTCTGCCTGGTGTGGTTGCTGTTGTGGCTCCGGTTGCAATGGGTTTCATTCTCGGTCCTGAGGCTCTTGGCGGCATGTTGGCTGGCGCCACTGTCTCCGGTGTGCTGCTGGCCTTGATGATGTCGAACGGCGGTGGTGCTTGGGACAACGCCAAGAAATATATTGAGCAAGGCAAAATTGAAGGTGAAGAGAAGGGCGGAATCGCTCATGAAGCAGCGGTTATCGGCGATACAGTCGGTGACCCCTTCAAGGATACCTCCGGCCCGGCGATGAACATCCTCATCAAGCTGATGAGTGTTGTCGCATTGGTTATCGCACCGCTGTTGGTGATCTGATAACTCAGAAAATAAACTGGTAGTATCCGATAGCCGGGGTCTCGTGCCCCGGCTATCGTTATTTGAGAAGAGAGTAAAGTCATGGGATTCAAATGTGGGATCGTCGGCCTGCCAAATGTGGGGAAATCGACTATTTTTAATGCGATAACCTCTGCGGGTGCCGAATCGGCTAATTATCCTTTCTGCACCATTGAGCCGAATGTCGGGGTGGTTGCCGTGCCGGACAAACGCATGG
>JAKIUS010000461.1 GCA_021647445.1 Geopsychrobacter sp.
ATCGGCTCCGGCAACTAAGGCTTTTTCGCCAGCTCCGGTCAGGATCACCAGCTTGACTTCCGCATCATTTCTGATACCGACAAAACAGCAGAGCAACTCCTTAAGAGTCGCCTCATTCAAGGCATTGAGTGCCTTGGGACGATTTATTGTAACGGTGGCAATGCCATTGTTGCAGTCGTAAAGCAGGTTTTCAAAATTCATAGGGATCTCCAGGGTATTTCAAAGGTTCAAGATGTCAGCACTGTCCTGTCATTTGCTCCCTTATGACGACATCAACACCGGAACCGTCATCTGTTTCAATACCTGTGAGGCGAGCGGGGCAGGAGCTGAGGGTAGACCGCCGCCAGCGACCAGCAGGTCGATACCCTCTTCGGCGACACGGTTCAGCAGGGCGTCGCCAAAACCGATCCCCTGAATCGTGCGCGACTCGGTCGCGGCTTTTATGCCGTGTTGATCAAGATATCCGGCGAGTTTCTTCAGGGTAATTATGTTCGTGGCAGCTTCGGCACTGTTGGTCGCAAAACTTAGCAAATGAACCGTTTCAGCTTGGGTCAGTAGCGGCAGGGCATCAAAGAGTGCGCGCGCTGAGGTGCGGCCCGAGCGCCAGGCGATCATGGTTCGTTTACCGACCTGCTTGAAGTTGCCGGCAAAGGGGATGCATAGAACTGGGTGCCCCGAGGTTAAAATAAGTTTTTCTGGCAGATCGCGCGGGGTCGCACCCGAAGAACCGGCGTCGGCGCCCGGTTGCCCGATGATGGTCAGGTCAGAGAAAAAAGACTGATAATTCAGACGAGCCGTCAGGGTTTGCTGCTGCATTTCTTTCGATTCTTCAACCCAGATAAAGGGGACTCCAGCGTTGTCAGCTTTCTCCTCACAGGCAACGCGGCTCTCCTTATGGTGCTGTCCGGCTTGCTGGACCAGATAGGGCATCGAGGTGGCGTAGTAGCCGTTAAGACTGGCCTGTTGGCGCTTAGCCAAATCGAGTGCGAGATCAAATCGGATTGCGCTTCGCTCTGCCTGGTCAAGATGCACCAGAATACTTTTGTAGGCCATGCTCTTCTCCCGGGGTTAATTGTTGTAATCGAAAAAGCCCTTGCCGCTCTTCTTGCCAAGCCAGCCAGCTTTGACCATCTTACGCAGCAGTGGGCAGGGACGGTATTTGCTGTCACCGAAACCTTCGTAGAGGACTTCCATGATCGCCAGACAGGTATCCAGCCCGATAAAGTCAGCCAGGGTCAATGGTCCCATGGGATGAGCCATCCCCAGCTTCATAACCGTATCGATCGATTCGGCGTCAGCAACCCCCTCGTAGATACAGTAGATCGCCTCGTTGATCATCGGCATCAGAATTCGGTTTGCGATAAAGCCGGGATAATCGTTGACCTCGACCGGGACCTTGCCCATCTTTTCGGAGAGCTCTTTCACTCTGGCATAGGTCTCGTCACTGGTGGCGATGCCGCGAATCACTTCGACCAGCTTCATGACCGGCACCGGATTCATAAAGTGCATACCGATGATCAGTTCGGGGCGCTTGGTGACTGCGGCGAGCTCGGTAATCGGCAGTGATGAGGTATTGCTGGCGAGAATTACACCCGGTTTCGCAATCTCATCGAGGGTGCGGAAAATTTTCTCTTTGAGCTCCATGTTCTCGGTTGCTGCCTCGACAACAAAATCGACGTTGGCGGCGTCCTTGAGGTCGGTCGAAGGGATTAAACGGGCGAGGGTTGCCGCCTTCTCATCCGCAGTAATCCTGCCCTTGGCGATCTTCTTGTCGAGCAAACCACCGATAAAAGCCAGGCGTTTGTCGATGAAGGTCCGGTCGATGTCGTTGAGCACGACTTCGAGGCCTGCCTCTGCGGCGATCTGGGCAATGCCGCCGCCCATCTGTCCGGCCCCGATGACCATGATTCTTTTGATTGCCATCTGCTTCCTCCTGGAAATGGAAAATTAAAAACTAATCACCACAGAGATCACTGAGGTCACAGAGAAAATCTTAAAACCTGATGTTTGATGTAGCATCAAGAGCTGTTTGGCTTCGATCTTCTCTGTGTCCTCTGTGGTGATATTCGGTTTTATATCCGCTCAATGACCGCCGCGACAGCTTCACCGCCGCCGATACACAGGGTGGCCAGACCGTAGCGCTGCTGGCGTTGTTCGAGACCGTTGAGCAGGGTGGTCACCAACCGTGCGCCGCTGGCACCGACGGGATGGCCGATGGCGCAGGCACCGCCGTTGATGTTGACCTTTTCGCGGTCGAGTCCGAGCTGGCGGATGGCAATCATGGTTACAACGGCGAAGGCTTCGTTGATCTCGAACAGGTCAATCTGCTCCGGGGTCAAGCCCGCCTTGGCACAAGCCCGTTCGATAGCTCCGACCGGCGCTTCGGGAAAGTTGTCGGGATGCAGGCTGTTGGTCGCGTAGGCCACCAGGCGTGCACGCGGCTTCAGGTCAAACTTCTCGACGGCGGTCTTGCTGGCGAGCATGACAAAGGAGGCCCCATC
>JAKIUS010000462.1 GCA_021647445.1 Geopsychrobacter sp.
CAAAGCTGCCTTCGGTGATTTTTTGATTGTTCAGCCTGCTTGGGATGTTGGTAAGAATACTGTTATTGTGGAAGCCTACAAGGCCGGTAAGAAGGTCGCTGAGAAAAAATCAGATTTCTATTTCCAGGAAATTCAACTCGACCTCCCGCCTCACGGGTTTAAGCGTTTCGTCATGCATACCGCCGAGCAGGAAGCCATGTGTGTCAATTGTCACAATATGCAACCGACCAAAGAGCAGCTTGAGATGGTTGGTGAGGACAACCCCTGTGCCAGTTGTCATAAGCGCATGCTCGCGCATAAAAACGTGCATGGCCCGGCCGGGGCCTGGCAGTGTGTCTATTGTCATGATGCAGAGAGCCAGCCGGTGCGTTATATGCCTAGGTCAGAAAAAGGGGATCTTTGTGCGGAATGTCATCAGAATATAATGGAGAAATTTAAAGCAGCCAAGGTTCAGCACGGACCCGTAGCTGTGGGAATATGTAATGTTTGTCACGATTCTCATGCTTCTGATAATCCGGCCCAATTATTTCGTCCGATTAATGAGGTTTGTCTCGGCTGTCATGAGGGGATTGATAAGGGGGCACACGTGATAACGGGTTTTTCAGGTAAAAGCCACCCACTTAAAGGGGTGCCTGACCCCAGTCGACCACGGGAATTAGCATGTTCTGGATGTCATGACCCTCATGCGGGTGTTGCGCGTTATTATTTTCAAGGTGGAGTCAGCTCGCGAATGATGCTCTGCCAGCGGTGCCATAAAAAATAGCAACTAAAGTCGTCATCCCCGTGGAAACGGAGATGCAGCTTTTTGTTGTCTCTGAGGACTTCTGATTCCTCTCTACGAGAGAATGCCCAGCGTCTTCTCTCTGGTTAATGATCCTTCGGGAAAAAACACTTTTGATGTATATCGAGAAGGCCCCTGTTTTGTTACAGGGGCTTTTTTGTATCTTTCGGTTGGTGTTAATTTAAGTTGGGAATTTAACAATCTTTATAACTGCGCAATTGCACAGAAGGCAGATGTGGTGATTTGCTTATTGATTTTAATACTTTATTCGTTTTGATCTGGTTAATGCGTGGCCATACGACGAGCATTTTAGTGATATGACGTGAGAGCGTTGCTTGAAGTCGGCAAGACGAGTTCAAGGTCAGGGTTAAACAGGGGTTAGCGGCAGGTATGCATATTGCAAATGAGGATATAAAGTCGATGAAAAAACGCTTTCGCGTGTCATAACTATTTTACTGGAAATGTTTAGATGACCAATAGATTTTTCATTATAGTTATATTAATTCTCGCCACCTTTTTGGGGTCGGTGATTACTGCTATTGCAAGTCCGGTGAAGTTTTCAGGCCTTGCAGAGTTGCGCTATGCTGAACATACTGCGACTGAAGCCGGCGTTAAGGTTTTGGATGCTGGTCATTTTGTCCAAAAATATTCATTGATAGCTAAAAAGAAAGGTTCCCTTCAGCGTGGTCGCTTGGGCAAATATGATCTCGCTCTCGGTTATGAGTGGACCTCTGTTAAGGCTTATAAGGGGAACCGCGTCAAGGTCGACATCAATAACCCTCTCGATAAAATTCTTTATCGTGGTGACATCACCATTGCTCCAGGCGGGCTTCCCTTTAATCTGAACATCTACTCCTACGACATGCAGACGACAGCTTTCGGGCTGGAAGATCTCAGTGAAATCTTCACTTTGCCGAATAAAGGTGAGCAGAACTGGACAATCACCAGCGTTCTCAATGGAACCGCTAAAACTACCGGAGTGACCCTGACCGCCGGTACGCAGAACGGTCACTATGAAGGGAAATATCGGGACCTGCTGTCTACTGTGCCTCGTCTGCTGATTGATTACCGTCAGGTTGACGTGCGCGATGTTAAAGGCCCTTTCAAGCGGAATTATGTCGATCGGGACTTGGCCTTCATCTCATTGAATAAAAAAAATAACTGGATGCACTATCGTGTTTTTACGCATGAAGATAGAATTGATTCGAATCAGAACAACCGTGAGGAGACTTATCTCCTTGGGACGATCGATCACAGGAATCAACGGAAATGGGTCAACCTGACTAACTGGATTCAAGTTTCCGCCGATATTTCCTATTCCGAAACTACACCTAATTCAACTGTTCCAAAGCAGAAACGCTACGACATGAACCTGTTTACGCGGGCGCGCCGCACTCGCTGGGAAGCGACCAATTTTACCACGTACAGTCGAATTAGGGACATCAATAGCTTGGAGAAGCAGATCTCAGTTCCTTTTTACGCAAATGGTGAATTGAACCGCGATACTTCGTGGCGCTTTCGCTTTGTCGGTAACCGATATCGGAGTGATTTTATTGCTGGTAGTTTCACTGAGCGCGATAACCTCTATATCTCAACCCGAGTCGATACCTTTCGTCGATCCCGTTATGTTGTGGCCCCGACCATTGACGTTGAGGTGAAACGTGGGAATCAGGGTGAGGGCAAAGCCGCCCGACTGGGGATTGAGTTCTTTTCAAACCA
>JAKIUS010000463.1 GCA_021647445.1 Geopsychrobacter sp.
GGTTGATTATGTTCTGGGACTGGCGTTGGCGACAGGAAATTCTCTGGGTGGTTGGATTGCGACCCACGTGGCCGTAAAAAAAGGCCACGAACCGCTGGGTCCGTAGCCCTTTCAGACATATACTCTGCCTGTCTCAACGATGTTCACGAGCCTTTAAAAAAGTGATCCCCTGCCACTCCTCCATGGTATGACCGAGCCGCCACTCACTGGCAGCCAGATAGGTCAGTTGTCCCTCGGCATCCTCGGCGAGATCCATCTGATGTTTTTTTTGAAAATCGGCCAGCAGCTTTTTATCCTCAGACTCGATCCAACGAGCGGTCGTGTAATTCACCCCCTCGTAAATCGCATTGACGTTGTATTCGGCCTTGAGCCGTTCCATGGTCACATCAAACTGCAACACCCCGACCGCTCCAAGGATGAATTCGGAGCCGGAGAGCGGCTTGAAGACTTGCACCGCGCCCTCTTCGGCCAGTTGCACCAATCCTTTTTGCAACTGTTTCGACTTGAGGGGATCCTTAAGTCGTACGCGCCGGAAATGCTCAGGCGCGAAGCTGGGAATGCCGGTAAATCTGAGCGGTTCCTTCGGCGTAAAGGTATCGCCGATCTTGATGGTGCCATGGTTATGCAGGCCGATAATATCACCGGGATAGGCCTCTTCGACATTGGCGCGGTCCTGAGCCATGAAGATGGTGGCATTCGACAGGGTTACATCCTTGCCGATGCGATGGTGACGCACCTTCATGCCACGGGTAAACTTGCCGCTACAGATGCGCAAAAAGGCGATGCGATCCCGATGCGCCGGATCCATGTTCGCCTGAATCATGAATACGAAGCCGGAGAAGGTCTCCTCCGCCGGCTCAACAACCCGGGTTTCCGTCATGCGCGGCCCCGGCGCCGGGGCCAGCTCGCAGAAGGCATCGAGCATCTCTTCAATCCCGAAATTATTGATGGCACTGCCGAAGAAGACCGGTGACTGGCTGGCCTTCAGGTAATCATCAAGGCTGAAGGGGTTGGCCGCCCCCTCAATCAGTTCGATATCCTCGCGCAATTCATCGGCCTGGTTACCGAGCAGTTCATCGAGACGCGGATCGCTCAGGTCGGCAATCTTGATCCGCTCTTCACTGCGTCCGGAACCGGGATTAAACAGATTGAGTTCCTTGCGATAGAGGTTGTAAACCCCCTTGAAACGCTTGCCCATGCCGATGGGCCAGGAGAGTGGTGTGCATTCAATCTGCAGCTTCTCTTCGATATCGGCGAGCAGATCGAGCGGGGCCTGGCCCTCACGATCGAGTTTATTAATGAAGGTGATGACCGGCGTGTTGCGCATGCGGCAGACTTCCATCAATTTTTCGGTCTGCGGCTCAACCCCCTTGGCACTGTCGATCACCATCAGAGCGCTATCGACAGCGGTCAGAACTCGATAGGTATCTTCGGAAAAATCCTGGTGACCCGGGGTGTCGAGCAGGTTTATTTCGAAATCATGATGATTGAATTTCATCACACTGGTGGTGACCGAAATCCCCCGTTCCTGCTCAATGCTCATCCAGTCACTGGTGGCGTGCCGACTGGTCTTTCGCGATTTGACCGCCCCCGCCATTTGAATTGCACCACCGAAGAGCAGCAACTTCTCAGTCAGGGTGGTTTTACCGGCATCCGGATGGCTGATGATGCCGAAGGTTCGACGTTTAGCAATCTCTTTGGACAATCGATGACTCAAGGGACTGGTCCTTCTCTGTTCATTGGCTAATAACAAAAACAATCGGCCCGACATCACTGTCGGGCCGACTACTATAACGTAAGTCTGCTGGAGACTTCAGCTCCTTATTTAAAATTCGGCTAAAATCCCCGGTCAGCAGAACACTTATCAGGGTTCTGCACGCCGATAGACCGCGATCGTCGGTCGCAAACTTTTGATGACATAATTATTGGAAATGGTGATCCCGTGGCCGGGATTACTGACGGCATCGATGACTCCGCTGTTATCCAGGCGGATAACATTACTGGAATCTTCAAGATCTGGCGCCGGAGTAAAGGTCGCCGTCCAGGTCAAGCCGTTGTCGATGGTGCCAATCTTGCTCAAACTTCCATTTTCAACGGTCAGGTCAGAATTATCCAGGCCGCCAACCGGACTGCTGAAAGAGATCATTACCAGCGAAGTCTCTCCGGCGGCGAGCATACTGTCCAAGACCCGGATTCGCGTATTGGTCGCATCGATCGAAATAGCGGTACCGTCGTTTTGCTCGTAACCCTTCTTACGCATACAGTAACTGAACACCTTCTCACGCTGAAAATGATCTTTCATATTCGGCATCGGGTACTGATGAACCGGACTCATGTTAATAATCCCGAAGTGATCAGCGATCTTCCCGCATTCACTGAGATGGGCGGTCAGGTTCATTCGTCCCGTTTTCGGATGGTAGTAAGTCTGCTCCGGCGGCTTGGCACAACCAGCCACCATCAGTACTACCAACAGTAATATCATTCTCATGTTCTGATC
>JAKIUS010000464.1 GCA_021647445.1 Geopsychrobacter sp.
GGCGGGAATTGCTTCGATAGGACCGATGCCCATCAGTTCTGGCGGCACACCGCGTACCGCAAAAGCGACAAAACGCGCCATGGGATCCTGGCTGATCTTCTTTAAATAATCTTCGGAAACCACCAGGGTCGCAGCGGCGGCATCGGTCATCTGTGAAGAGTTGCCTGCGGTGACACTCCCCCCCAACTTGAAGACCGGCTTAAGTCGCGTCAGGGATTTAAGGCTGGTGTCAGCCCGTACCCCGTCATCGCTGTCGACCAACTCGCGACTGGTCTTAACCTTGCCCTTAACGATGGCGGTCTGTTCAACTTCAACAGGAATAATTTCGTCGCTAAAACGTTTGGCGGCAAGGGCCACGGTCGCTTTGCGATGGCTGTCGACGGCAAACTGATCCTGGGCCACACGATCGATACCATACTTTTCGGCGACCAGTTCGGCGGTAACGCCCATCGAGGCGAAGGATTCCGGCCAGTCTGCGACCAACCCCGGGTTGGCGCTGTACTTGTTACCACCCATGGGGACGCTGGTCATCGATTCGGTTCCACCAGCGAGGATGCAATCGGCCTGCCCCGCCATGATGCGGTCGGCGGCCATGGCAATCGACTGAATGCCTGAAGAGCAGAAGCGGTTGACGGTCTGGGCCGGAACCTGGTACGGGACGCCCGCCTTCATCGCGGCAATGCGCGCGACGTTCATGCCCTGCTCCCCTTCCGGGAAGGCGCAGCCGAGGATGATATCCTCGATGGTTGCCGGATCAATAGCGGTGCGCTCAAGCAGCCCGGCGATAGCGGCGGCCGCCAGATCATCGGGACGCATGTCTTTGAATTTGCCTTTTTTCGCCCGGCAGCCGGGGGTGCGGTAACTCGCGAGTATATATGCTGTTTTCATCTTTATATTCCTCCGTTAGGATCTGAATTTAGTTGCGTAACGGCTTGCCGGTCTTGAGCATGTGCTGAATCCGTTGAACCGTCTTTTTGTTGCCACAGAGTTTGAGAAACCCTTCACGCTCTAATTGCAGCAGATAGTCTTCCGAAATCAGAGTGCCCGCCGGAACATTACCGCCGCAGATCACATCGGCTATCAGTCCCCCGACTTCCATCTCGTACTCGGTGACAAAGCCGCCGGCCTGCATGTTCCACAGCTGACTCTTGATGCTGGCAGCGATGCTGCGGCCCGGTGCCGGGACATTCTCAGCGGCACGCTTTGGTCGAAAGTTGGGGGCCAAACCTAGAACCTTCTGTTTGGCATCACCGATCAGATGCTCGGGATTCATGGTCATGCTGTCGCCCTGACGCATGTAACCCATGTCAGAGAGCTCGGCGGCACCCATGGCGACCTTGGCCATGCCGATCTGCTGGAAATACTTGAAGATAAACGGCGTAACGTCGATACCGACCTGCGCGGCCTGTTCGATAGCACGTAAACTCATCTCCTTGGTGCCGCCACCGGCCGGCAGCAAGCCGACGCCGATCTCGACCAGGCCCATGTAGGTCTCGGCTGAAGCGTTGATCGCCGCACCATGTAGCGCCATCTCACAGCCGCCGCCGAGGGTCATGCCGAAAGGCGCGACGACCACCGGGACCTTGGCCAGTTTGAGGGACATGGTCGTCTTCTGGAACTGTTTGATCATCAGGTTGATGTCATCGTAGGCCCCTTCGGCCAGAGCGACCGCCATCAGCATCAGGTTGGCTCCAACCGAAAAGTTGGTGCCTTGATTGCCGATCACCAGTCCGACCCCTTCGGCTTCGGCCCGTTTGACCGCTTTTTGAGTCATGGCCAGAATATCGCCGCTGATCGCATTCATCTTGGAATGAAATTCAAGGCCAAAGACCCCGTCACCCAGATCATGCAGGCTGCAGTTGGCATTCTTCTCGACGACGCCTTTAGCCTTTTTGAGAATCTGCAGGTCGATAACCCCTTCGGCCTGTGGAAAAGTCCGGTAGCTGTTCGAGGCGAGGTCAAAATATTCTTTAACGCCCTGTTCATTGAAGCGATAGAAGCTGTCGATACTGCGGAGCGCTTCGGGGATGGCGATCTGTTCTTTATCACAACGCTTGATAAAGTTTTTCACCCCGATGGCATCGAACATCTCGAAGGGACCGATCTCCCAGTTGAAGCCCCACTTCATGGCGTTATCGACATTGACCACGTCGTCGGCGATCTCGGGGATGCGATTAAAAGTGTAGATTAAGGCATCACGCAGGGTCCGCCAGGCGTATTCGCTCCCTTTATCCCCGGCCGCAATCATCATCGCGACCCGCTTGGCCGGATCGTCGATCATCTTGACCGCAGCGACCGAGGCGAATTTTGGTTTTTCGGCCGGTTTGTATTCCCCGCTGTTGTAGTCGTAGTAGAAGATCTGACGCTTGCCATCGATCTTCTCTTTTTTGTAGAAGCCCTGACGACTCTTGTTGCCAAGTAGTCCTTTTTCGACCATCTGTTGCATGAAGGCGGGAATCTTGAAAACTTCACGTTCCTCATCA
>JAKIUS010000465.1 GCA_021647445.1 Geopsychrobacter sp.
CATCGCAATATCGGCAATATTGTTCTCGATTTCCGTAAGTACGGCGAGGCGAAGGAGGAGTTTGATATTGTGTTGGGCCTGGACAAAAAGGATTACGATGCTCGAATCGGATTGGGATATGCTCTCCGCGGCTTAAAGCAGTTTGATGAAGCGGAAGCGGCCTACGTTGCGGCTCGCAAGATTGATGGTTCACGCGGTGAGGCAGATTTCAATCTTGGTGTGCTTTATCAGGACTTTAGGTCATCGCAATCCAATGACTTGAAGGCGTCGATGAAGGCGTTCCGCAAAGCAGAGTCATTTTTTAAGGCAGCGATGGGGAAACCCAAAGCCACCAAAAAGATGAAAAAGGATGCTGCAGCGAACGCAAAAGTCTGCGCGAAAAACGTCAAGAACCTGGCTGAAACGATCCAGATCCTGAATAATGGCTTCGGGATCGACTGCAGACTTGTCTTCAATCGTATCAATCAGACTGTAGTCATTGTTTTCACCCATCGGATGTTCAATTGAATAGGTTTTTTTGACCAGAACCTGCATCCGCCGCACATATTTTTCGTCGCACCCCATGGCATCGGCAATCTCGGTGCGTGTGGGCTCGCGTTTGAGCCGCTGTACCAGTTCACGACTGATTTTGACAAGTTTGTTGATATCGTCGGCAACATGGACAGGCAGACGGATGGTGCGACTCTGATTGACTAGCGCACGTTCAATCGACTGGCGCACCCACCAGGTCGCATAGGTCGAAAAGCGGCAGCCTTTGCTGACCTTGAAACGCTCGACGGCCTTAATCAACCCCATGTTGCCCTCTTCGATGAGATCGAGAAATGGCAGGCCACGATTCATGTAGCGTTTGGCAATCTTCACCACCAGTCGCAGGTTCGATTCGATCATCCGGTCACGAGCCGCCATATCCCCTTCGGCGATCAAACCGGCAAGATCGCGTTCATCCTGCGCGGTAAGCAGCGTACCGCGTTGAATCTCTTTGAGATAGAGCTTGATTGCATCGACGGAATGCTCTGTTTCATCAGCGGCCAACGGCGTCTCTTTGGTGGCGGACCTGGCGGCCGCAGAGGTCGGTGAGTCGATGACGCTAAACCCCTCTAGCCCCTCTCCGGCAGACGTTTTCGACTCGCCACTCTCCTCAAAATCTGAAAGATATTCATCCATCATAGCTCCCCTGGCAGATTGAAATTACAGCCCAAAAATACAACATAATTAAAGTAACTATTCAGCGTGATGGCCGCGCAACCCCCCATCCAAAAAGAGACTGAATTAGTTACAAATTAAATACATAAGGCAGTCTAAAAGATTAAGGCTTTTTATGGCAAGTACAAAATTGGATCTATCGCCTTCTTGCCAACACGAACTTCAAAATGCAGACGTCCTACCCCGCCCGATGGGGGATGCCCCGAACTGGCGATACGTTCCCCCTGACTAACGAACTGCCCTTGTTTAACGAAGTTTTTACTATTAAAACCATAGACAGTGAAAATATCATTTTCATGTTGCAAAATCATCAGATGACCATAGCCGGCAACGCCGTCTCCACTATAAATAACCTTGCCGGCGGCGGCCGCGCTAACCCTGCTCCCTTCACGGGCAGCAATCTCAAGCCCCTTGCCGCCGCTCTTGCTTGCCGCCGCGAAGGTACGCAGTATCTTGCCGCGTAAGGGCCAACGCAGCTTGATGGCCAATTTACCATTGGTCTTATGCGTCTTTGTTGCCCGCTTGACTGGCGCTAGGGTCCGCTTATGCGAAATTTTCTGCCGAGAGGTTGCCTGGCTCTTCCGGGAAGAGCGCGAACTTTTCACCACAACGGGTGCGACCCTGATGCTCGCCGGCTTTGTCGATTTAGCGGATTGATGCGGAACTGTCGCCGGGACATACTTGACGCTCACCGCCCCCGGGATATAAATACGGGCCCCGACTCGTAGTTGCGCAGGGTCGGTGATACCGTTGATTCTGGCGAGATAGGCTTCATTGACCTTATAGGTCTTACTGATTCGATAGAGGGTCTGGCCGGGCTTAACCCGATGGTAGACACCCTGTTGCATGCAACCAACAAAAGAGAACAAAATGACAACAGCCAGCAACCAGCGGCAGTGAGAATTCAAGATGTGCGGAAGATAACGGCTGATCGGTTGCATAAACTTCTTTTGAAACCCTTCGCGTCTCTTTAATGATGGGGGATAAATTTCCACAGTGCCACTGCCAGTCCGAACAGCAGCAAGGCAGCCAGCGTCAAGAGATTGAAATAACGTTCAATAAAGCTACGGGCTCGATCCCCGTAAATCCGCAACAAGCCGGCAATCAGATAAAAACGCAGCGAGCGACTGATCAATGAAGCAAGAATAAAAACCGGCAAGTTGATACCGAATGCCCCAGCTGAAATCGTAAAGACCTTATAGGGGATCGGTGTAAAACCTGCGGCGAAGACCGTCCAGAAGTCATACTGAACAAAGAGATCTCCGACCCGTTGGA
>JAKIUS010000007.1 GCA_021647445.1 Geopsychrobacter sp.
AAGCCTTCCAGCTTCAACTGATCAAAGAGACCGATAAGGGAGATGAAGTTCTCTCCATTGAAAAGTTGACGGCGGATACCAGCCCGATTATCCGTCTCATCGATTCGACGCTTTACGATGCCCTGGTGAAACGTGCCAGTGATATCCATATAGAGTCGACCGGCGACGGGGTGGTGATCAAATATCGGGTTGATGGGGTCCTGTATCAGGCGACAGAGACGATCGATGGCCGTTTCCAGTCGCCGATTATTTCACGTATCAAGGTTATGAGCGAGCTCGATATTTCCGAGCGGCGTGTTCCCCAGGATGGTCGCTTCAAGGTGCGTTTGGGCGATAAATCGATCGACTTTCGCGTCTCCATCATGCCAACAATTTTTGGTGAAGATGCGGTGATCCGGATTCTCGACAAGGAGTCGATCGCCGCAGACATGAAGGGTCTTACCCTTGAAGTTTTAGGGTTTGAAGAGCGTGAGAGGTTAAGAATCAGATCGCGCATTCGTGAACCCTACGGTATGGTTCTGGTGACCGGGCCGACGGGCAGCGGAAAGACGACGACTCTGTATGCTGCCCTCTCTGAGATCGATGCTAGTGAAGAGAAGGTCATTACCATTGAAGATCCGGTTGAATATCAGGTCAAGGGTGTGGTCCAGGTTCCGGTCAACGAGAAGAAGGGGCTGACCTTTGCTAAAGGGTTGCGCTCGATTTTACGGCATGACCCCGACAAGATCATGGTCGGAGAGATTCGTGACTCTGAAACAGCTCAGATTGCCGTACAATCAGCGTTGACCGGCCATCTGGTTTTTACTACGGTTCATGCCAATAACGTTTTCGATGTGCTTGGCCGTTTTATGCACATGGGGATTGATCCCTACAATTTTGTCTCCTGTTTGAATTGTGTTATTGCTCAGCGCTTGATCCGTAAAATATGTCTCCATTGCAAGCATGAGGTGAGTTACACCGCAGAACAGTTGCGTGAGGCAGGTCTTGATCCGCAACGTTTTGCCGACAAGACCCTGTATGAGGGCGCTGGTTGCAAAGAATGTAATGGTCTCGGTTATCATGGTCGGAGCGCCATTGTTGAATTGCTCGAGATGAATGATGAACTGCGTGAGATGATTATTGCGAAACGTTCTGTCTCCGAGTTGAAAAAAACAGCACTTAAAATGGGGACAATCTTTCTACGCGAAGCTGCAATTGCAAAACTTCTTGCAGGTGAAACCACGGTCCGTGAGATTAATCGCGTGACCTTTGCAGAGGGTTAAGATCAAGGTGTTCGGCAGAAATTTTATTGGGCTTGAAATTCGTCGGAATGGATTGCGGGCGGTTTCGTTGCGGCGTAAAAGACGCCAGCGAGAGTTGGCGGGAGGGCAGACTCTTCAATTCAGCGAGGGGATAGTCTTGCCGACCGCACGTGAAGCGAATGTTATTGAACCTCAGGTCTTTGTGGACGGCCTCAAGGAGGTTCTATTGCCTTTGTCCGGGCGTGAAGAGCGGGTTGCCCTCTGTCTGCCTGATGCCTCTGGGCATGTTTTTCTGCTCGACATTGACGATCCCTTCAAAAATCGCCAGGAGGGTCTTGATATTATCCGCTGGCAACTTAAAGACAGATTGCCCGATAATTTTCGTAACATTGAACTCGATTATCAAGTGTTAGGAGAGCGTGAATCGGGTAGCCGTAGAATGCTGGTTTCGGTTATCGATATCGAGATTCGTAATCAATATGAAATGTTGTTGAACAAGGCCGGTTTTTCCGCCGCATTGATCGACTTTCAATCCTTACAGATTTACAACTGTTATCGGTCTAAGGTCGATCTTGGCAGCGACTTTATTTTTGTTGCCTTGAACCAGCAGCAGTTGAATATATTGACGGTACAAAATGGTATTCTCGATTTTCATCGAGCCAAGGGAGGCATGACCGATGCCGAATCGGTCTTTCGTGAGATCAACCGTTCCCTGGTGACCTATCGCAGTGGGCATAGCGTCTTTGCCCGTTCAAACCTGTTTCTTCAAACCGATTGGAGTGATCAGCAGACCTTGAGCAATGCTGTCGCTTCCGCCTTTGATCGCGAGACTCATAATTTACCCTCACCCCTTTCAACCCTTGCCGGTCAGCAGAAGATCAACCTTTCGGTTGCCGATGCTGCGGGGATGGCTGCTGCGATAGGTGTCGCTGAAAGCCTGATGTGGGATAAAAGATGAAATTTAACCTTAATCTCGCCAGTCGGCGTTATGTTAATAAACGCGCACTAAATTACGCTTTTCTGATAGTTTTTGCTGTTCTGTTTCTCTTTGTTGCTTGGAAGATGAATGTTCTGTTGACCGGAAATCGGTCTCTGCAGCTCAATCAGCAGCAGCTTGTTGAGACCCAGCGGCAACTTCAGGGATTACGTGGCGGCCCGCATAAGATTTTAACCAGTAAAGAGCGAGAGAAACTTAAAAGTGAGTACGTGGTTGCTGCTGGACTGTTGTCGCAGGATGCCTTTCGTTGGACAAGGCTTCTGGATCGTATGGAGAAATTGCTCCCTGAAGGCGTGAGTCTTAGCGGGTTCACGCCAGATTACAAGAAGAAGAGTCTCACGCTTAATGGGCGCGCAACCAACCTCAAAAAAATGCGTATTTTCCTAGATAAATTACTGAAAAAGGGCGATTTTAAAGAGGTTTTTTTGAAGAGCCACAGTCGGATCAAAGTCCGTGATCATGCCGGTACTGAACGGTCCGCCATCTCATTTTCTCTTCAGCTTGAAGGGGTGTTCTGATGTCACGTGAGCAATTGATTCAGACACTCTGGGGAGAGAATAAAGGTAAGCTGCTGGTGCTGCTTAGCGCTATCTTGTTGATCGTTGCGCTGCAATGCGGGTTTATGTTTTGGCTGGGACCGACCCTTGAAACGACGCGCGCGCAACTTCAACAAGCTCAAACCGATTTGCGTTATACGCAGCAACGAGTTGCTGAAGGGGGAGGGGCAAAGTTTAGTGGTCTCGCTGATGATCTTGAACAGTTTTATCAAGTTATTCCACAGAAAAGCGGGCTTGGGGCTTTCATCGGACGGCTCTATTCCTATGCACAGAAAGCCGGCCTTGATATTGCGCAGATCTCCTATACGGCAAAGCCGATTAAAAAAACGCGACTCCTTAGTTATCAATTAGGCTTTGGGGTTAATGGCAGCTATGCTCAAGTTAAAAAATTTATTCATCTTTTGGAAAATTCCCCTTCGGTCCTGATCCTCGACCGGATTGCCCTACGCAGTAATCAACAAGACGGGAAAAATGTTGTTGCCCTGCAAATGCAATTGCAAACCTTTTTTAGAGAGGGGGAGCAATGAGCAAAATGAAACTCCTTCTTGCCTTGCTGTTGCTGGCGGTTCCCGCTGCTTTTTATTATGCCTGGTATGCGATGCCATCGCCGCAATACGCGCAAAATGATACGCTCTCTTCAGGAGAACTGGCTACTCGGTCAGGTACTAACGCTGACGCCAATAATCGGCTCGATTTCAGTGGTGGTGAGCAACGACGATATCGGAAGCCGATACATAATCTGTTTGGTCCTTTATTTCCACCACCACCACCACCAACACCACCCAAGGTGGAAGTTATACCGCCACCCGTGCTGCCCGTTGCGCCGGTTGTTGCCCAAGCCCCACCTCCAGTAGTGACCCCGCCGCCGCGTTTGGTTGCAACAGTCCCTATGCCGGATTTTAAGGTGTTGGGCTTTCTTGAAAAAGGCGCGCAACTGACCGCTTTTATTTCACTGCAAGGTGCTGTTCATCTCGTTAAACAAGGCGATGTCTTTGCTGAGCAATTCAAGGTCGTTGAACTGACCATCCAATCGATTACCCTGAGGCGGGTTCGTGGTACGGGTGAAGTTACGCTGCCAATCCATGAAAAATTGGGGTCTTCGGCTAATACTGCGTCCAAAATTTCAAGCAAGGCATCACGCGCGCCTGCACGTATATTTCAGCCCCAAAATCGTACAGTATCTCCGTTTGTCAGGCCGGAATCCAGACCTGTAATGCCGGTTGTACGCCCGGCAGTCAATGACGCAAAATGATTAATGGTGGAAGAGAATCCATGAATAATAGACGACGAGGCTCAGAACCGATGAGAAGATTTTGTTTAGGAATTTTGCTTATGATACTGGCGGGTTGTGCCGGTAATACATCATTTCGTAAAGGACAACAATTTTATTCTGTCGGTGATTTTGATAATGCTGTTGTTGCTTACAAACAGGCGACAGCGAAGAGTCCGCAAAACGCCGAGTATAAGATGCGCTTGCAGTTGGCACGCTCTGGGGCGGCACTGAAGCATGAAAAAAAGGGCAATGATTTACTTGGAGAGCAGAACATTGAAGGGGCCTTGCGTGAATACCGGAGGGCCTACGATCTTGACGGTTCTCTCGAGACGAGTCTAATTAATATTCAGCGTGTTGAGGTGATGATTGAAGCGAATAAGCTGGTCGCCGAAGCGACCGGGATGTTGCGAGACCGTCATCTGAAACAGGCTCAGCAGTCGATCAACGATGCGCTGGGACTGATCGCTGATTATCCTCCGGCCTTGAAATTACGTAAGGAGCTTGAACAGAGTATTTCGACCGTGATTGATGGTGTCGAACTCGAAGTGACTTCAGATGAACCGATCACGCTTAATTTTAAAGCGGCAAATTTGGTTGATGTTTTTGATATTTTAACGCAGCTCTCTGGGATAAAATTTATTCTCGATGACGCCCTCCGCACCCAGACCACGACACTTTATCTGGAAGAGGCCACTTTTGCCCAGGCGTTTGAGTTGCTGTTGCGGATGAATAAGCTCGATAAGAAAATTCTTAATTCAAAAACAATCATCCTCTTCCCCAACACCAAAGCGAAGAAGAAACAGTTTGCCGATCAAGTGATACAGACTTTTTATCTATCGAATATTGATGCAAAAAAAGCGGTGAATCTGCTGCGGACCATGTTGCAGGTTCGAAAGATCTATGTTCATGAAGAGTTGAACGCCATCGTTCTGCGCGATAAGCCCGAAGTTATAAAGTTGGCGCAAAAAATCCTTGAGGCGAATGACCGCGCTACGTCTGAGGTGGTATTTGATCTGGAATTGGTGGAAGTTAATCACACCAAAGATCTTACGATTGGCGCGAATTTTCCAGCGACCTTGGGGGTCGGATTGAGTGATCCGTTAAACCCGGCGACGGCCATCGGGGCCATAACGACGGGGACTCTGAAGAATCTTAATTTTCTTTACAATGTCCCCTCGGCCAGTTTTGATCTGAGTAAGCAGCGAGGTGATGCTGAAATTCTGGCCAGCCCGAAGATCCGGGTCAAGAACAAAGGGAAGGCCAAGGTTCATATCGGAACCCGTGAGCCGGTCGTTACTGTTACGACCAGTGGTTCAAACGGCGAGCAGAAATCGGATAGTGTCCAGTATGTCGATGTCGGGGTTAAACTTGATATTGAGCCGGTTATCCATCTCGACAATACGATTGTCACCAAGATCGGACTTGAGGTGAGTAATGTTTCGAATCGGGAGACCATCAACCAGGGGACCACGGTCTTAACCATTTCGACAACCAACGCCAACACCGAGTTGATTCTCAAGGATGGTGAACAGACCATTATCGGTGGGTTGTTGCGCGATGATGAGAGTAAAACCAAAGTCGGGATTCCTTTTTTAAGTGATATCCCACTGCTTGGTGCTCTCTTCACCCATTATAAAACTAAAAAGATTAAACGTAAAATTCTGCTGTCGATTACGCCGCATATTGTCCGTTCTGTTAGGCTACCTGCCGGGGACAGTGCAACGATCTGGTCCGGGGGCGAGGATGATCTGCGACTCGGCCGAAACTTTGGTTCCTTTGTCGACGAGTACGTTGAAGGACAGGGGAAAACCCCGAACCGGACCGTTCCAGCTCGTGCTCCGATGAAAATGTTAATCCCGCAATCAGAGTCGATAGCGCCAGTGGCACCGCCTGTGCCTCCACAGAGTAGGGTTGAAGAACCAATGCCAATGGACCCGCGAATGAAAAAGGCTTCAGTTGGATCCAGGAGTTCTGCGCCTGCTCTAATCAAACCACCGCAGGTTCAGGTCCCGGTGGCTCGGGTCGTCCCGACAACGCCAGCCGTTGCTGAGGTCGTACTCCCCGGGTTGCGTCTGCCCGAAACGATTAGCCGTCCAACCATTTTTCTAACCGGCGATCGGTTGGTCAAGGTCGGTAGTCATTTTAAGGTCAGCCTTTCGGTGCAGGAGGTCAAAAATCTGTTCAGTGCTCCTCTTTATATCCGTTTTGACCCGAAACTGGTCGATTTTATCAGTGCCAGTGAGGGGCCTTTTTTAGGCAGCAGTGGTCAGCCCACAATCTTTACCAGTACGCAGATGCCTGGGGGCGGTCGTGTGATTGTCGGTCTTAAGCAGGGGGCTGGCGGAAGCGGCGCAACGGGAGGCGGCGTTTTGGCCCTGCTCGAATTTAAAGCGAAGGCAGCCGGAAAACTCTCGATTGCGCCCGAACGGATCAATTTTCGTAATCCTGCGGGGGAGCGAATGGCTATTGATAGCCGTGGATTGATTGTTGAGGTCAAATAAACCTTGGGATTTATGTTAAGAAAATTGACCAGCCGCCAGGGGCTGACCCTGTTGGAGATGGTCATCGCCATGGCCATTCTTGCTGTCCTAGCGACCGCGATTGTCCCCTATGCCGAGGTTGCGGTTCAACGAACAAAGGAACTTGAGTTAAGGCGTTCTTTGCGCATAATCCGGACTGCTCTTGATCTCTATAAGGCAGATTATGATAAGGCTGTGCTTGAGAAGAAGATTACCGTCACGGTCGGCTAAACGGGTTATCCGGAAGAGCTTCAAATATTGATTGAAGGGAATGACTGGGGGGGGCTCTATGAATACAAACGTAAATATCTTCGACGTATCCCACGAGACCCTTTTGACGTGTACGATGAGGGCTGGGGGCTCAGATCTTATGCCGATGATTTTGATTCAACCATCTGGGGCGGTGAGGATATTTATGATGTTTATTCTCAGAGTGACAAACTAGGCCTTGACGGGACTCCTTACAGTAGCTGGTAATTGAATGAATATTTTTTTAAAATCAATGCGAAACAGACGGGCGTTTACCCTGGTCGAACTTATGATCGTCATGTCGATTCTCAGTATTCTGGCGGCCATTGCGGTGCCAAGTTATCGGCATCACCAACTCAAGGCCCGTGAAACGGTTCTTGCTGAGGATCTCTATCAGATGCGACGTTCTCTTGATGCTTATTATGCCGATAAGGGAAATTATCCGGAGACCCTTGAGGATTTGATTATCGGGCACTATCTCCGTGGTTTGCCACGCGATCCCTTTACTCGCAATTCTGACAGTTGGGAGTGTATCCCCCCCGAGCCGAAAGAGGATGGCGAGCTGGTCGAAGGAGGCTGCTTTGATGTCAAAAGCGGCAGTGAGCAGATCGGTACAGATGGCGTTCCCTATAACGAGTGGTAACCATCAAACTGAGATATTTTTACGCGATTTGTAACTGTTCAGCATGATGGGTTCACACCCCCCATATCAAGGGACGCATTCACCCATCCATGGGGCTTGATGTCGCCATTCCTGGCGACAAACACCCTTGCTATGGGGGTCGCGAACCCATCTCGAAAGAGGTTGAATAGTGACCGTGATTTAGTATCCTTTTGACCCTGTAGGTTTATTCCATGATTCAACTATTCAACGTCACTAAAGCATACGGCAAAGAGAGTGTCGCTTTGCGGGAGATGTCGGTACATATCGAAAAGGGTGAGTTTACTTACGTGACCGGGCCTTCAGGTGCGGGTAAGACAACCTTCTTAAGTATGCTTTACGGTGCTTCACGACCAACCCGTGGTCAGATCTTGATCGATGGGATAAATATAACGCGCATGGCCAGACGGCAAATTCCTTTTTTGCGCAGGAAAATCGGGGTTGTTTTCCAGGATTTTAAGCTGTTGAACAGCCGCAGCGTCTATGAAAATGTCGCTTTTGCCCTGGAAGCTCAGGGCAAGAAACGCTATGAAGTCAGTAAGAAAGTCTACCAGGCTCTAAAAGAGGTCGGACTCGAACATCGTCTGCAAAGGCGGCCCATCGAGCTTTCTGGCGGTGAACAGCAGCGGATCGCGATTGCGCGTGCTCTGGTCGTCGATCCATTGATTCTGCTGGCCGACGAACCGAGCGGGAATCTTGATCTGGAAGTTACGCTTGAGATTATGGAATTGTTCAAACGTGCCAATGCGCGGGGGACAACGGTTTTGTTGGCGACCCATGATAACAGTCTCTATCAGCGATTCCCTAAAAGGGTTCTTGGTCTTGAAGCTGGTCGTCTTGTTATGGATCATCAGCCTTAGAGGCCGTTCGATGTTTTAGGAACTGTTCGACGTTCCATGTTGAAAACCACGAACCACGAACCGCCGTTACGGAGTCTCCGCAGTGCTGGAAAAAATTCGTTATTTTATTCGCCGCGCTCTGCGCAATATGCGGCAATGGCCGGTGCTGTGTAGCGCCGCTATTTTAACCATGGCGGTTGCTCTTGCGACCATGGCGACGTTTTTTCTGGTGGTTCTCAATATTCAGGGACTTGCGACCAATTGGAGTCAGGAGATACAAGTTGTTGCATACTTTAAAACCCCTCCGCCACGTAACCAAAGAGCAAAGCTGATCCAACAGGTGGAAGCTTTCGTTGATGTTAATCAGGTAGTTTTTATCTCGCCAACTGAAGCACTTAAACGATTTTCGACTCGATTGGGAGATGATGCCGGATTACTCGAAGGAGTGAGCCGAACTCTGTTGCCTGCCTCGTTGGAGATCCGCCTTAAATCGGGATCACACAGTCGAGAAGGGGTCGAACGGGTTGTCGCCGAATTAAAAAAGGATTCTCGGTTCAATGATGTACGGTTTGGCCAGGAGTGGCTCGAACGATTCGAAAACTTTGTGAATTTATTGAAGTTTGCTGGCTTGTTCCTCGGCAGTTTATTTTTGTTGGCAGCGCTTTTTATTGTCTCCAATACGATCAAATTGACCCTCTATGCTCGACGCGATGAACTCGAAATTATGGCTCTGGTCGGAGCAACCAAACGGTTTATCCAGATCCCCTTTCTTCTCGAAGGCGCCTTGCAGGGTTTTGCCGGTGGGCTGTTGGCACTTGGCTTTCTCTGGTTGTCTTTTAAATTATTGCTTGAGAAGGGATTGCATTCTTTTTGGTTGACGCCGGTCGGCTTTGACCCAATTTTTTTAAGTACAGAGCAGCAATTTATGCTGGTTTTCAGTGGTGTTCTCCTCGGCTTATTAGGCAGCCTTGCGTCTTTGCGTAAGTTTGTACGGCTTTAGCACCCATGGTTGTTTTGTTGCGGAGTGCATGTGGTTTTTTGTTGCTGGTTTTTATCCCCGTTATTCTGTTTGCCGGGGAGCAGCAGGAGAGCAGGGCACGGCTCGAAAAGATCCGCCAACGGATTGAGCGGACCAGCAAGTCTCTTAAGTTTCAGGAGAAGCAGGAACTCTCATTGCTACGGGACCTGGTAACCCTGCGTACCAGTTTGCAAGAGATAGAACGACGAATAGGTCGCCTTCAAAGAGAGCAGAAAAGTGCCCGACATAAAATTACCGCAGTCAAACGGGAGATCCACTCAGGAAAGCAGGATTTACGCATTCAGGAACACAGGTTGCGAAAACGTTTGATCGCTCTTTATAAAGAGGGTGATACCGGGGTATTAAAAGTTCTTTTCTCTTCCAATTCACCTATGGAATTAGCCGAACAATATCGTTATCTGTCGCGTATTCTTGAAAATGACAAGCGGATGATGGCGGCTTTTCAAAAAATTGTACTTCAACAGAAGAAGCGATTGGCAAAATTACAACGGCTTGAAGCTGATCAGCGACAACGTCTCTCCGTAGAGCAGGACGAACGTCAAGATGCTCGCTCCGCTCGGAAACTCCAAGCGCAATTGCTTACGCGGGTGCGCCGTGATAAAACCAAATTACAGAGTGAATTAAAGACACTCAAAGATAATGCTCGACGTCTTAAGGCCCTCATTGATAGGTTGAAGTTTCGAAAAACAACAGGAACGGGAACAGGAACTTTTTCCCGTCAAAAAGGGAAATTGCCCTGGCCCGTAAAAGGGGCATTGCTGGTCGGGTTTGGTAAACAAAGAAGTCCAGAATTCGGCACCCTGTATGAAAGTCACGGTATCGAAATAGCGGCGGTCAAGGGGGCCGCAATCAAGGCGGTAGCGGCAGGTAAAGTTGTCTTTGCCGACTGGTTTAAGGGGTATGGAAACCTTTTGATTGTGTCGCACGCTGGTGGTTATCATACCCTCTATGCGCAGGCTGATACGCTGTTAAAACAGGTTGGAGATAAGGTTGCCGTTGGTGAGGCTCTCGCTAAATCTGGCATCCCGGGGGAGCAGGGTATTTATTTCGAAATTCGGCAGAATGGTGCTCCGCTAAACCCCCTTAATTGGTTAAAATCAAGCAGCCGGTCGGACTATCCATGACCTGGCTGCAAATCCGTCTGCTTGGCCCATATTTCAGCTCCTTTTCGACCAATAGCTACGGCTATTACTCTCAAATGAGCTAAAATCTGACCTCAAGCAGCCAAATTTTCGCTTCAGTTCTGATAGCCCGACAGACTGCTAAATGAGGTATTTATGCCATCCTTGAGAGTTTTATTGCTGACGCTGGTTTTCAGCAGCATGTTGTTGCCCCAATTTGCCAGTGCTGACCAGCAAACGTCTGATATGGAGAAAAACCAGGATCAAACCTATGAAGAGCTTGAACTCTTTACCGATGTGCTGGCGATCATTCATCGGAGTTATGTCGAAGAAGTTAATATTCGTGATCTTATTTATGGCGGGATTCGTGGCATGCTGGCGACCCTCGATCCGCATAGCAGTTTTCTGACTCCCGAGCTCTATGAAGAGATGCAGGCTGACACCCATGGTGAGTTTGGAGGCGTCGGGATTGAGGTGTCACTTGAAAAGGGTGTGTTGTTGGTCGTTTCACCGATTGAAGGAACCCCTGCCGCGCGTGCCGGGATCAAGGCTCGTGATAAAATTGTACGGATTAATGGCAAAACAACTCAGGATCTCAATTTGATGGAGTCGGTCCGCCTGATGCGGGGTGCTGCCGGTGAGACAATCGTTCTTCAAATAAGGCGTAAGGGTACTGATAAACTGCTCGATTTTGAACTGGTCAGAGAAGTTATTAAGCTCCATAGTGTCAGTGGATATACCCTCGAACCGGGATATGCCTATGCACGTGTCAGTCAATTTCAAGAGAGAACCGCCGAAGAATTAAGGACTTTACTTTCGAAACTTCGAATCGAAAATCAGGATAATCTCAAGGGGATGATCCTCGATCTCCGCAACAACCCGGGTGGTTTACTTGATCAGGCCGTTGCCGTCTCCGATCTTTTTCTGGATCAGGGCCTTATTGTCTATACCGAGGGCCGTGATACCTCCAGCCAACTGCGTTTTCAAGCCACGAGCGCTGGGACAGAACCTAGGTACCCCTTAGTCCTGTTGATCAATGAAGGCAGCGCCAGCGCTTCAGAAATTGTCGCGGGAGCCCTGCATGATCACAATAGAGGCCTGTTGCTTGGTGAACAGACTTTTGGCAAAGGGTCGGTGCAAACGATTATCCCGCTGAGTGATCATTCTGGGCTGCGCTTGACCACCGCGCGTTATTTTACCCCGAGTGGCACGTCAATCCAGGCGCGTGGTATTGCCCCTGATATTGAGGTACCGGCTATCGATTTGCCCGTTGTTCAGAGCAAGGAACACTATCGGGAAAAAGATCTTGACCATCACTTTGAGGCGACAACTGTGGATACTAAGCCGACTGAAAATATCCAGTTGAAACCCCGGGATCGGGGTGATTTTCAATTGATGCGTGCTCTTGATCTGCTGAAGGGGATCGATTACTTTAATCGCCCGACCTCTGCACCGGTTGAAAATAGTTCATCGGCTCAATAATATTTTATCTGGAGAGGGTTTAGACTCCCCATCTTTATAAGCAGGATTTATGGCCCGTAAAAAACAATCGAGCAAGTCGACTCCGAAAAAAAAATCCACCGTGAAAAAAACGGGATTGAAGGGGGCAGTTATTGCCCTGGTCAGTGGTACCCTGGTGCTGGTTGCGTTGATTGTCTATTTTAGTATGCAGGGACAACCTCCCGTCAAACAGCAGTCGACCTTGCGTAAAATAAGTATCTCCACCTATGCGGATGTGAGCCGCCTGGTCGAAGATGAACTGCTCTCCAGCGAACATTCTTCAGGCTGGCAACGGCTTGAGTCCGGTGGCCTGGTGCGTTTGCAGATGTATGGAGATTACCCGGAATCATTGCGCTTAATGGAGCTTGCAACACGTATCGCTCTGACCGATAGTCCCGCCCAACTTGATCTTGCCCCGCGTAAAGGTTTGGTGAGGGTTTATTGGCTGGGGGAGTTACGCATGGAATTGCATTATAAGGCTCCTGAAAAATTGAGCAGTCAACGCCCGAAAATAGCGATTATCATGGATGATATGGGGCGCAGTCTTAGAGATTTTGATGAACTGATGGCCCTTGGACTACCAGTAACTCCAGCTATTTTACCGCAAACCTCTTTTGCCACCCGTGGGGCAAGAGTATTAAAAGAGAATGATCATGAATATATGATCCATCTACCGATGGAACCAAAAAAATATCCAGCGATCAGTCCTGGTCCCAATGCCTTATTGCTTGATCTGAGTCGGGATGAGTTGCAGTCGCGAGTCGCGCAATATTTCCAAAAGGTTCCAGGTGCGGTGGGAGGAAATAATCACATGGGGTCCCGTTTTACCGAAAATCGTCCCGCAATGCGTGCGGTGCTGGAGGGGTTGAAAACGGCGGGGCTCTTTTTTGTCGATAGTCGGACCATTGGCGATTCCGTCGCCTTTGATGAAGCGCGGCGCATGGGATTGGAAACGGCGCAACGGGATATTTTTCTCGATAATCAGGAAAACACGACCTATATCGGTCGGCAATTGCGTAAAATGGTCAAGATCGCAGAAGAGAAGGGGACGGCGATCGCCATCTGTCACCCTTATCCGCAGACCTTCGCCGCGTTGCGTGAGAATCATG
>JAKIUS010000466.1 GCA_021647445.1 Geopsychrobacter sp.
GCAGCATGTCGATGGAACGGTAGTCCGGGATCGGTTGCATTTCACGGCTGCGGGCGAGGACTTGGGGCTCTTCTTTTTCAAGGTAACGGTAGGCACCGGTCAGTTTGAGGGCCGTATCTTTCTTGATCCGTACCTCATCGCGGCAGTAATCCTCAAATGAAGAATATCCCCACTTATTGAATTCCCCGGCGCTGCGCACGATATTAAGTTGTTCTCCTAATTCAATCCAACTCGATTTAAACTGGTGTGCCACACTCAACACCCGATAGCGTGGTGAGGAGGGGTCGAGTTGCTGCATGATCTGTTCAATTACAAGTTCACCTTTGGTTTTCGGGGCGTTACGCATTGGAGAAAATCCTTTGTCGGTTGAAAATATCAGTAGAATGTCGGGCAGATTAGCACAGGGGCAGTTTTAGTGGCCAGCAAAGAGCGGCTCGGGTACAATGCGGCGGAATTTAAATCATTGCCTTTGCGGCTGGCGCAACCTGTCGGCTGGTTGCGATTAGTTTTTTACCAGAAGGTTTGAGTGATGAATAAATATCAAGTGGGAGCAGAGACCGCGCGCATGATTGCCCTGCGCCATCCCTGGGTACTTGCTGATCGCTTTACCCGAAAATGGTCAGGAGCAAAAACCGGTGAATTGGCCCTGCTCTGTGATGAACAGCACAAGCCTTTGGCAACGGCACTCCTCGACCCAGCGGACCGGGTTGTCGCGCGCATTCTCGGACCTCCGGGGACCAAGCCGGATGCGGGTTGGTTTCGTAACCGACTGAAAAAAGCGCAACAGTTACGCTTGCAAGCAGGACTGGAGGAGACCGATGCTTATCGTCTGGTCAATGCCGAAGGGGATGGCTTGCCAGGGCTAACCATCGATTGCTACGCCGGTTTTCTGATGGTTCAGCTTTATACTCCGGCCTGGGATAGCTATTTGCCTGTGCTGCTGGAGGTTTTAAAGGAGATTTTTTCGCCCTTGGGTATCTATCGCAAGTTACGGCCCCAGGAGACGCATCAACTAGAAGCCAAGGGTGGTGGCAAAGAGTACAGCCGCCTGCTCTATGGCCAGGCGGCACCGGTTCCGCTGCAGATCAAGGAGCATGGCCTGCTCTATCATGCGGATCTGCGTGCCGGGTTAAATACCGGCATCTTCCCCGATCAGCGTCGTCATCGCTTCGATCTGATGCAGCGGGTCAAAGGGAAGCGTTTTTTGAACCTGTTCGCCTTCACCGGTGCCTTCTCGGTGGCGGCCGCTGCTGCCGGTGCCCGTCAGGTGACCAGTATCGACGTCTCGGCCCGCTACCTTGATATCGCGCGCGATAACTTTTCGCTCAATCGTTTAAATCCCAAGCGCCATCGGTTTATCGTTGGCGATGTTTTTGCTGAGTTGAGCAGGCTGCAGCAAAAAGGGGAGCGTTTCGATATCATCCTCTTCGATCCGCCGTCTTTTTCAACCACTAAGAAGAGTCAATTCTCAACCCGTGGCGGTACGGCCCAGTTGGTCAGTGCGACCCTGCCCCTGCTTGAGCCTGGCGGCTTGTTAATCAGTTCGTCAAACCATCAAAAGGTCGATATGACCGCTTATGTAAAAGAGTTGCGGCGCGGGGCTCTCGAATCTGGTTGTGAATTGCGCACCATCTATCGCAGTGGTCAACCGGAAGATTTTCCTGTGCCGGTCAGTTTTCCCGAGGGGAATTATCTCAAATACGTTATCAGTGTGCGGGATTAGGAGGTACGTCTTCGATGTTTTTTCTGCTTTTTTTTATGCCAATCGGCCTGATCACAGCATATCTGGCATTCATCTGTATTCGCCAGAAGTACACCGGGGCCGCTTTGCTGATGGCCGGCGTCTCTGCCGTTTGTCTGATAATTTCACTCTTGATCCTGGCGGCCGGGTTGTTTGTGGTGAAAGCAACTTAAAGACCAGAGGGGTGGCCCTTGTCTTGGCCGGGTGATTCTGTTACAAAGACCAATTCGAATCAGGATTAATTACAGGAGTGGACAATATGGGATTGATGGCCGGTAAACGCGGAATTATTTTTGGTGTCGCAAACAAGAAGAGTATCGCCTGGGGGATTGCCCAGCAGTTGAAAGAAGCCGGTGCTGAAATCGCCTTTACCTATCTTAACGAGGCCCTTGAAAAACGGGTGCGACCATTGGCCGAGAGTCTTGGCTCCGAGGTGATTCTTCCTTGTGACGTTCAGGATGAAGCACAGTTGGAAGCGGTTTTTGCTGAGCTTGAAAAACGTTGGGGCAAGATCGATTTTGTCGTACATGCCATCGCATTCGCCAATCGTGAAGACCTGAAAAACCCCTTCTCACAAACCAGTCGCGAAGGGTTTCAGTTGGCTCTTGATGTCAGCGCCTACTCGCTGGTCTCCATGTCCCGTGCTGCAATGCCCATAATGAACGAGGGTGGCAGCATCATTACCATGTCTTATCTTGGTGCGATGCGCGCCATTCCCGGTTACAACATCATGG
>JAKIUS010000467.1 GCA_021647445.1 Geopsychrobacter sp.
CCCGGCCATGCGGCAGGTGTTTGAGTATGTGCGGCGGGTGGCGGGCAGCCCGGCCAACGTGCTGATCGTGGGTGAGTCGGGTACCGGCAAGGACCTGATTGCGCAGGCCATCCACGGGGAGAGTGGTTGCGCCGGAACGCTGGTACCGGTCAACTGTGCGGCCATCCCCGATACCCTCATGGAGGGCGAATTTTTTGGCGCCAAAAAAGGGGCCTACACCGACGCCAAAGAGGACCGGGCCGGGCTGTTTGAGCAGGCCGCCGACGGGACCCTGTTTTTAGACGAGGTGGCGGAGATTCCGCTGCCGTTGCAGGGCAAGCTGCTGCGGGTATTGCAGGACCATAAGGTACGCCGGTTGGGGGATCAGCGAGAGGTGGCGGTGACCGCCCGTATTGTCTCGGCCACCAATCGAGATCTGGCGCAGATGGTGGCGGAGGGGAGCTTTCGGGAAGACCTGTATTACCGCCTCAACGTGATTCCTCTGACTGTTCCTGCGTTGCGAGAACGCAGGGATTGTCTGCTGCCACTGTTGCGGCACTATATCGCCGAGTTTGCGCAAAAACTCGGGGTCAACCGTCGCCTTGGGCGGGCGACTCTTGATCTGCTGCTTCATTATGATTATCCGGGAAATGTGCGGGAACTGATGAACCTTTGTGAGCGGCTGGTGGTGATGTCAGACAACGAGATTATCGGTGTCAGTGATCTGCCACCCGAGCTTGGGCAGCGGGAGTCTGCGGCTGACAAGACGGTGCTTCACTGGAAAAAAGGTCAATCGTTGAATCAGGTCCTTGCCCAGGTTGAATATCGCTTGCTGGCCGAACTGAAAACTGCGGGCCTCAGCCAGACCGAGATGGCTGCTGAGTTGGGCGTCAATCAGTCGACGATCGCACGTAAACTGAAAAAACACGGCCTGCTTTAGCCCGATTATGCATTATTGCATAATCGGGCAGGCTATTCTTCCTCTCCTCTTCCACAGCTCCTTTTTTCGCCCCTGGTACGAGCAAAAACTCTCACCGCGAAGTTATTGAAATAGCTGCTATAATTATCTTCTGTAAGTCACTTCAGGCCAGTGTTATGGAGAGCAAAACAGGGTTTGGCATTCTCTTTGCTCTTTACAGGGCCACCAACGTAAGAGGCATGAAATCCGAGCCTCTGTATTTTTTGTTGCAGACCAAACCAACCTTTGACGAGGATAGCTATGAACCTGCTGAATAACGCGATTATCAATGTTCCTGTCCCTGCTAATGAGCCGATCCAGAACTATGCCCCGGGAACGACCGAGCGGGCCAAACTGAAGGCGGCCCTGGCGGAAATGAAAGCACAAAAGATCGAAATCCCGCTGATTATCGGGGGTAAGGAGATCCGTACCGGCAAGCTGGGCAAGGTCGTGATGCCACATGATCACAAACATGTTCTGGCTGAATACCACATGGCAGGCGAGGCTGAAATCAAGCTGGCAATCGAGGCGGCCATGACGGCGAAGTCCGAGTGGGAAGCCCTGCGTTGGGAAGAACGGGCCGCAATTTTTCTGAAAGCCGCCGAACTGCTGGCAGGCAAATACCGTTACAAAATGAACGCGGCCAGCATGCTCTCGACCAGCAAAAGTGCTTTTCAGGCCGAGGTTGATGCGGCCTGCGAACTGATCGACTTTTTACGTTTCAACGTTTCCTACGCCCAGCAGATCTATGCTGAGCAGCCACCTGTCAGCCCGACCGGTATCTGGAACTATCTTCAGCAGCGTCCGCTTGAAGGTTTTGTCCTGGCAGTGGCTCCGTTCAATTTCACCGCGATTGCCGGTAACCTGCCCACAGCTCCGGCGATCATGGGTAACACGGTATTGCTGAAACCGGCGTCAAGTTGTGTCTATACTCCCTATCTCTTTATGCAGATTCTCAAAGAAGCCGGTTTGCCGGATGGCGTCATCAACTTTATTCCCGGTTCAGGTGCGCAAATCGGTGGCCTGTGTCTGCCCCATCCTGATCTGGGTGGTGTCCATTTCACCGGGTCGACAGCTGTATTCCAGGGCATGTGGAAGACGATTGGCGACAATATCGCGGGATATAAATCCTATCCACGCATTGTTGGTGAGACGGGCGGCAAGGATTTCATCGTTGCGCACAAATCGGCAGACTTGCGTAAACTGACCACCGCGATTATCCGTGGAGCCTTTGAGTACCAGGGTCAGAAATGTTCAGCAGCGTCACGGGCTTACATCCCCGAATCCCTCTGGCCGCAATTACGCAACGAACTGGAGCAGGATATCGCGCGGATCAAAATGGGTCCGACGGATGATTTTGGCAACTTCTTCAATGCTGTCATCGATCAGGCGGCCTTCGACAGTATTCGCGCGGTTATCGATTATGCCGCCGCAGCCGATGATGCCGAGGTGATCATTGGTGGGGGCTGTGATGACAGTGTCGGCTATTTTATTGAAACGACGGGGATTCTGGCCAAAGAGCCGCCCTTCAA
>JAKIUS010000468.1 GCA_021647445.1 Geopsychrobacter sp.
CCGCTGAAATTTGGCAGGTCTTCGACGTTGGTATCGCTACGGACAAAGATTCCGTAGCTGCCATCCGGTCCGAAACGCTCGTTGAGAGCCTCGCGTAGTTGATGACGAAATGCCCGATCCATGGGCGCTACGGCGATTTTCTCGCGCAGGAGGGTGAGAAATTTTTTCTGCGCGACCTCATCTGGTTCTTTGGCTAAGCGCTGATAGTTACTGCGCATCCAGGCGAACAGATTCTGTCCCCCGACGGCCGGGGTCTGTTCAAGGAAACGGCGAAAGCGGCCGAAGGGGATAACCAGCGCATCGGGCACCAGTTGCGGGTAGAACTGCTTCAGTTCACCCAGATTGGCTCCTTTGGGACCGACAATTCGTCCTGAATCTGTGGCGCGTAACTGCTCTAGTTCGATGATGGCGGTCCGCTCCAGAGCAAGTTTCTGCGCGGCTGGCGCGATCATTAGTTCGGCGGGCGACTTGGTTGCCTCTGGAAGCGGGGCTTGATTCTGCTCTGTTTCGATCTTGATATTGCCACCGGGACTGACGGCCAGTCGGACTATTTCCCCTTGATGTGTGCTGATTCTGGCTTGTAGCCGGGCATCGATGGCGATATTGGGGATGCCGAGATTGCGAGCCAGCAGTTGGATGTGCGAGAGGGAGTTGCCTGCGCCGAGGGTGAGGATGCCGGCAACCGGCGGCAGGTCTTCGACTGTTTGCGGCAGCAGGTAGATTCCCGCTGCAGAATAATCATGCCGATGGGGTTCTTGCACAATCTCAAGTCGGCCCTGTGCCAATCCTGGATTAAGCGGCGTCAGGCCACTGACCTCGGCTCCGAACAGTTGATGGCTGACGCCGCGCAGGCGTTGGCTGTCGCGTTGTAAGCTGTCGATAATGGTCGAGATCGCCAGTAGGGGGGAACCGCGCAGTTGTTCTGGCACAAAGGTCTGAGCCAGGGGCTCAAGACGGGTCAGGCGCTTGAGGGGGACAGCGAAATAATAACGCAAGCGATTCTCCGCCCAGCGACCAGCGCGGGTCAATTGGGTTATTTCGCGCTGATAGGCGGTAAGGGGGACTGGTGTTGTGTGTAATAACTGCAGGCTGTGTTGCAGGCTCTGGCGTTCACGCTGCGACAGCATTCCGGTGCCATAGAGGGCATCGACCCCCTGTTTGATCCAGAGCAATCGTTGCCGACGATTGGCCGTGGGCAGTCTCTTTAGCAATTGATTGGCGCTACGATACAGGCTGGATTCCAGTCGCTTACTGAGGTCGAGCCACGCGAGCTGACGACTTGCACTATCGAGAGTGGGCAGTTCAGTGCGGATCTTGAGCAGAAGTTGGCTGGCCCGGGAAAAGTCGTCCGCAGGGTGCATCTCTCTTCCCTGGTTCGCAGGGGTGTCGTTTAAGAGCTGCAGGCTGATCGCCTCATTAAACGGATCGCCTTGTGGACGGGTGACTGCGTCGATGAGTCGAGCGAGTTGCTGCAGATTCTCGTGCAATTCTGGTGCAGAGGTTTTAGCGTAGTCGCGAACCCGGTAGGCATCTGCCGGGGTGGGTTGACTGTGCAGCTTGATCCTCAGGGCGGAGAAGCCCGCGTCCTGTTCCGCAAGGGATTGGGCCAGTTGACGCATGGCCCTCAAGGGCGAAGATTCCTGGCCGTGAGGCAACAGGTCTACCGCTGTGCGCAGCAACAGAAAATGGCGGGCAGAGAGTCCTGGTTGTGCCAGCAGTCCGAGCAGCAGGGCACGGCCATGCGAATTTTCATCTTCGGCCTGGATCGCCCCGCGATAGAAGCGGGCCTGGCGAAATATCCAGCCGTTGTCCGGGCGGCGCAGGAATTGTTCAAGAAGGATCTGCTTGAGTTGATCTGACCAGTTTGGCCGGGCAAAGAAACGATCATTTAAGAGATCGGCCAGCAGGGTGCCGATCAGGTAATTGTGCTGGCGAAGCTGTTTGACCCGATCAATCCAGTCGCCGTGCTGTACGCCGCCACCATGGGACCGACAGGCGTAGGCTTTGGGGGGGAGGACTGCACCATCGTTGCAGAACCAGCGGATTCTCTTGAAGGGGCCGCGCGGGTTTTGCTTGAGCTGCTCAACCCAGCTGCGAAGCTGGGGTTGAGCAGGCAAAGGGTTGAAATGATCCGCCTGTTCCTGCAGGGGTGAAGTTGTCGGCGAGGCTGCAGGGACCGGAATGCCGATTCCGAACAGGAGCAGAGTCAATAGCAGCGCGGCCCTGATAGGAATAATCAATACCTCCTTTAAGGCTATTGTTCTTGGCGGATTACTCTCGCACGTAGATATCTATGTCAGTCTCGTGGACCATCCTCATCAGGTGGGCGAATTCCGATTCGATCAGTTCGTAGTGCTGATGAGTCGCTTCGGCATTCTTTAAAAAGACCGCGCTGACCTGTTGGTCGGCGATTTTGTCTGCTATGTATCGTAACGATTTCTCCAGAACCTGAGATTTATGCATGGC
>JAKIUS010000469.1 GCA_021647445.1 Geopsychrobacter sp.
TTAGGTCTCGGTTGCTGTTTTTATTGCCGGTATGACAGTTCGTTTTGCTCTGGCGCTCTACAGTCGAATCTTTTTGCCTCAGCCATGGAAGCCTCTCTAGGATGCCATCAGGCTGCTCATGATCCGGGAGTTTCCCCCGATTTCAGCTCATTTTCGACCGGTAGCTAGAGTCTGTCCCAAAAACCGAGTTTTTTCGAAATCAATTTTGACGCAACTTGTTGCAGTGTAAAAATACCAGGGCATTTCAATTCGTGGGGAATTCAGTCGGGTTTGTTAGGGCTGAACGCTGTATTTGGACACACGACTCCCTCGGACGGCTACACGGTGAATTGTTCGTTCAGGCGGCTTCCTTGTATTCGGCGGTTATTTCCCGCTGCTGTGCAGCCATTCGCGCAATCTTCCAGAGGTTATGAGCCAGAATGCACCATTCGATGCGGGTCTTACGATTTTCAAACCCCTTGCTTCTCAGGGGTTTGCCAAGATAGGCGTTTTTGAAGATGGCGATGCGGGCTTCGGTGCCACCTCGGCGCTTCTGTAATCGGCAGAAATAATCATCCTCAAGCCGTTCTCTAAGTTGCGGCACAGAGCGGGGGCAGATGGCATTGACGATGTCGGAAGTTTCGAGGGCGGTGCGGCTGGCCGGGCTGTCAAAGCCACGGTCGCCGGTGTAGCTTTTGGGTAAACCGTAATATTCTGTGATCCGCTCGATACTATCGCGAACCAGCGTACTGTCTCCAGGCGGCTGCTCTTCGATAAACGTCCAATCGACGATCAATCCGTCGGCCTGCTCCGCCAGGTAAAGGCCGTTGCCGAATTCAACCTCGGCATCCGCCTTGCCGCGCAACAGGACATGGGCATCAGGTTCGTAGAGGCTGAGGATCTTATCCTTATTGGCGACACGACGTTCACCGATGAGACGTTCATGCGCCTGGTGCACCGCCTGCGGGAGCTGGTCGAGAATATTTTTCAGACGATCAAGAACCACTTTGGTTTCCAGCTCACTCCAGTTGGTTTCCTGTTGGCGTGACTCAAGAAGACGATAATAATTGAGGGCGTGATTTTCAACCGTCTTCGACAATCTTTTCATGCGCCGGAAGATCATTTTGCGCATCTTTTTTGCGCCCTTTTTCTTGCGAACATGGGTCATCTCGATACAGAGTTTGTTCATCTCACGTAGGAACTTTTTAGGCTCACCGATGCGATGCTTCAGCCCCTGTGATCGGATCAATTCAATGGCCTTGATCAGGGTGCGACAGGCATCACGAAGCAGCACCCAGTCAACGGGAAAATGGATATTGCTCTTCACGCAGGTCGTGTCGGCAAAAACCTCATTGAAACGTAAAGCGGTTTGTCTGCCGAGCAACTCTTGTGCTCCTACCGGATCGGAAACGGTGGAATTCAGATCATGAACAAGCTGTGTGATCTCATCGCTTGAAAAGTATTTTTCAAAGCGTTCAATGGAGCTTTTAGAGACGGGACGCACCCCGTCAACCGCCGAAGTATGAGTAAACCACTGAAAGATTGCGCTATCTGCAACACGATGCGAAAGCTCCCGATAGGAAAGCCCTGTAATCGCCAGCAGAATGGAGTAACGCAAGGCCAGGCGTAATGTTTTGTACTGCCGTTGGCTGTAAGTTCCGGGGCTGTGATGATCCGCAGGTTTAAAATGCTGAACGAGCATTTGATGCTCAATGCCCGTTGCCGTCAGGATACGATCCATCTTTTCAATGGTGGTGCGGAACTCACGGTAATCTTTTGCACCAAAAACGACAGGAAGTGCTGGACGAAATTCGGTCTGAAATGCGATAGTTTTCATAGATGTCCTTTGGTTTCGTTGTGGTGACAAGATTATAAGGCATCTATTTCCGACAAAGGAGGCAAAAACGCCTCCTTTGTCGGATTATTTTATCGTGCTATCTCCCGTGAACATTACGTTTTAGCTAGTTGGGACTGGCTCCAGTTACAAAATCCTTCTCTGTCAACCTCCTTTTCAATCGACGCCATCTTGACTGATGCCGGTCAGCAGGCACCGCTAGCTGATTGGGTGCTGCCGGAACCAGAAAGCTTGCCCACCCCAGATCCCGCTGATGCCACACTGATAAATGAATTTATCGAAATCGCAACCAGCTACAATCAGTTGCTCGAGCCTTACCGGGATAAGGCCAATAAACGCTATACCACCGCCCGACAAAGCATGGCGGTGCTCGCCAATAAACCGATGACAGCAGCTATTTTGCAGCCCGATCTTTCCGCCGAAGAATTTGAAACCCGCATTGCCGCCTTGATTGTCGAAGCTGAGAGTGTCTACGAACCGTTGGCATTTCTGGATGAGGGTCAGGAAAAAACCGATTTGTGGATAAAGTACCAAAAATTGTTGGACAGTATCAGCCGAGCCAAACAGCAATATTTGATGTTCTGGGAAAACCGGATTTATCAAAAAATGGAGGATATCAGCACGAAACTGGA